>DAOVXR010000137.1 GCA_030636065.1 Sedimentisphaerales bacterium
ATGCCGAATATTGACGTCGAGATTCATTTTCTCAACGACAGTCCCCTTACGGTTGTCCTGCCTAACTCGGTCGAACTGAAGGTAACCGACACACCGCCGGCCATAAAAGGCGCCACTGCCACCAACCAGTATAAAAAAGCCACACTCGAAACAGGCGAAGAGATTACCGTACCACCGTTTGTGGAAAACGGCGAACTAATCCGCGTCGATACCCGCACCGGCGAATACCTCGAACGCGTGAAGAAATAAGGTTGATTACAAACCCTAAGGCGACAAATATGATCACACACACTAATTCCCGGCGTGATTTTCTCAAAACGGTGGGTTGGACCGCGGCCACGATGGCTTTGCCTTCTCTTTCGCAGGGACAAACCTTTCAACCGACACAAACTCCGCTGTTTAGAACTATTGACCTTAGTGTCGGCGAATCCCGTGTTGTGAAACTGCACGACGGCTCCGAGGCAACAGTCAAGCTGCTCGATCTGAAAGAGACCTGTGACGATCTTCGCCAGGCCGTCCGCCATGCTGAGGTCAGAGTACTCGTTAACAATAAAATAGTTACGCTGGTATCTTCGACCTATCGCCTGCCGACGACCGTCGCCGGGGTACGGATCGACTGTCCCATTACAAAAGGGTATCTGCAAAAAAGTAGTTTTAAAAACGTCTGGGCTATGGATAAAGACGCACGGCTAAGGTTATGGCCGGCCGCTTCGCCACTCACCACGCCAGGCACCTTCATCTATCCGGTCAAACAACGATGGTTCGCCAACGATACCCAAATGGCCAATGTCCCGGTATTTGTCGATGGCGGCGAAAAACCCGGCAATAAAAAAATCTATTACCACTATGGACTGGACTTCGGCGGCGTCGAGGGACTGGTAGAAGTTGTTGCCGCCGCTGCCGGGACTGTGATCTCCGTCGGCAAGGAAAAAATCCAGGGCGACCATCCGCCGGTCAGTACCCGCTATGATGTCGTTTATATTCGCGATGATCGCGGCTGGTACTATCGCTATAGTCATCTCTATGAAATCGACAAAAAAATCATCCTCGGCACCCCGGTAAAAATGGGCCAGAAGATCGGCCTGCTCGGTAAGGAAGGTGCCAGCGGCGGCTGGGCCCATCTGCACTTTGACATCAAGGCTATACAGCCTTCCGGTAATTGGGGCGTTATCAATAGTTACGCGTTCGCCTGGGAGGCGTATCAACGGCAATATCATCCGGAGATCATCGCTGTCGCCAGGCCACATCACCTCGCATGGGCTGGTACGCCGGTCCTTCTTGACGGCACCCGCTCATGGAGCAGTACCGGCAGGATTACCGGATATGACTGGACATTCTTCGACGGCTCTACCAGCGTCGGCGCAAAAATCGAACGAACTTATAACCAACCCGGCACTTATAGCGAGATTCTCAAGATTACCGACGCCGCCGGACGAACCGACTATGACTTTGCCGTTGTCCAGGTTATTGACAAGAACCATCCCGACCAACTGCCGCCCACTATTCACGCAGCTTATTACCCCACCTTCGGCATCGCCCCGGGCGACGAGGTTACCTTCAGGGTTCGGACATTCCGCGATATGACCGGGCGTGAAACCTGGGACTTCGGCGACGGCAGCCCGCCCGTTACCGTCCAATCCGACGGCAACCGCAACCGTCACGATCCGCAGGGCTACGCTGTTACCACTCACCGTTACCAAAAGCCTGGCCACTATCTCGTTACTGTCAGCCGCAGTAATGAACGCGGTGAGCGGGCAACCGCCCACCTCCACGTCCGTGTCGGCAAGGAATAAAGGTAACTGTTCACGGGTTCTTTTCCTTGCTATAGCCCCTTTAGTGAGGGGTTCTCAATTCGTATAAATTTTCTTTCAACCATTTCAACGGTTTTCTGTCATTCCTGCGAAGGCAGGAATCCAGTTTTGTAGGGTAGGCTTCAGTCCATGTTGTTTCTCTTTTCCTTTTTGTGCCTTTTGTAATACTATCTTGTACTTCTTTGTTTTTTATGCGTGTTTTCAAGAACTTAACATTGTAACTGTTTGTTTTATAAGGGTTTATCTTGAAAAACCTACAAGACCGACTTTCAAGATTTTGCAAGCAAAACCTTGGAGTTTAACGCTTTATGGCCTCCGGCATGTTACTGCTATAATCCACTATCTACGATGATCATGCCGGTTGCTGCAATGCGATAAACTCCAGTCAGCCACAGGCTGACTGTCTTCTTTCTTCCTCAAAACAACTCTATGGGATAAGAGCCAATTATTTTGGTTACGGCCGAAGGCCGCGCTATGCTTTTTTGTGGCTGTTAAATCTTAATTTCTCTGTGCCCTTGGTGCTCTCTGTGGCAAATTTTTCTTCTTTTCTTCGCGTCGCGTAAGCAAACACTCTTGCCTTGCAAAATGATACCCGATGGGTATAATCAGGTTTTCTTACGCCCTGAAAGGGCAAAACTAACCCAGGGCAACGCCTTGGGTAACGAACCAAACGAACATTTTGAGCGCCTGAAAGGGCGACATAAAACTGGGGCCTCGGCTATGACAATAACGGAATATATCGGTAAAACACTGCTGAAAATGTTCAAGAGCAGCAGTGATCGATACGTAAAACACCGGCAGGAGTTCGTTGAGCAGATAAAGGCTCTCGAAGAAGAATATGGCCGACTCACCGACAGCGAACTGCGAAATAAAACCGATGAGCTTCGCGCTGACATCAAATCGCTGGAAGAGAAAATCATCGGTGGAGACCTGCGGGAAACACTGCGTCATATCCAACTGCTGCCGGAAGAGGCCCGCAAACCCGCTAAAAAACAATTGACTGAGCAATTGCGGCAATGCTGCGACGATGTCCTGACCGAGGCGTTCGCGGCAGTACGCGAAGTGTCAGACCGGCATTTGGGCGTACGCAATGTCTTCGATAAACAATTTGATTTCGACCCATCGATCCTTTCAACTGAGATGCGAAAGGTGTATGAACAGGTCATGCAGCAGGTCGCGGCGGATGAGGATGTACATAAGATCGAGTTACCGCCGCGATTCTATGCCGAGGTCAGGGAAAAATATGATGCCGCCAAACGGCCGCCCTTCCGGTTCCGTCATTTCGATGTACAGATGATCGGCGGTAGTGTGCTGTATGAAGGCAAAATAGCTGAGATGGCCACGGGCGAAGGAAAGACATTAGCGGCAACGCTGGCAACATACATAGTGGCGATTTCAGGGCGCAAGGTACATATCATCACCGTCAACGACTATCTCGCCCAGCGCGACCGTAACTGGATGGGGCCGGTTTATGAGGCGATGGGCCTGTCGGTCGGAGCCATTCAGGCGGATATGGACACCACCGGCGAGGTCAGAAAAGAGCAATACGGTTGCGACATCACTTACGGCACGAACAACGAGTTCGGCTTCGATTATCTGCGTGATAATATGAAAGTCATGTATGAACAGCAGGTTCAGGGGCCGCTGGATTACGCGATTATCGACGAGGTGGATTCGATACTGATCGATGAGGCACGCACACCGCTGATTATCTCCGGCCCGGCGGTTGACGATACGGAGAGATATAAAAAAGCGGACAAAATAGCGAGAGACCTGCTTCGGCTGCAAAGGAATTACTCCGACCTGGAAAAACAGATCGATACCGCCAAGCGAACCATCGCCAACGCTAAGGGCGAAATGGGCGAGGCCAAAAAGGCTAAGGATGATAAACGACTGGGTAAAGCCGATAAGGTCTTACACCAGACCGAGACAAAACTGATCGAACTCGAAGACAAACTGGCACAGACCACACAATATTACGAAGTGGAATATGACCGACGAAGTGTGCATCTTACTCATGAAGGGATCGGCGCGGCCCAGGACGTCGCGGGGGTCGGTAGCTTTTATGTGGGCAGTAATATGGAATGGCCGCATCTGATGGAGCAGGCCCTGCGCGGCCATATTGTCTTCGAACGTGAGAAAGATTATGTCGTACAGGAGGGCGAGGTCATCATTGTTGACGAGTTCACCGGGCGATTAATGCACGGACGGCAGTGGTCGGACGGACTGCACCAGGCCGTTGAGGCAAAGGAAAACGTTCACGTAAAGGAGGAAAGCCAGACTCTGGCGACTATTACGATTCAGAACTTCTTCAAATTGTACCAGCAATTGGCCGGCATGACCGGAACAGCCATGACCGAAGCCGATGAGTTCAGTAAAATATATCAATTGGACGTACTTAACGTCCCCACCAACAGACCGATTGTCCGCGATGACCGTGAAGACCTGATTTACAAAACGATGAAAGAAAAATTCAACGCTATCGTGGATGAAATTCATGAGGTCAGCAGTTCCGGCCGGCCGGTATTGATTGGCACAGTCAGTATCGAAAAAAACGAGGCCCTCTCGGCAGCACTGACCCGGCAATATGGTTTGGATCACGAAGTGCTCAACGCCAAGCAGCATGCGCGTGAAGCGGTCATTATCGCCAAGGCCGGTCATCAGCATCAGCGACGGGACGGCAAGGTATTCGGTAATGTTACTATTGCGACGAACATGGCAGGCCGTGGCACAGACATCAAACTGACCCCGGAAGTAGTTAAAGCCGGTGGCCTGCATGTACTGGGCACGGAACGACACGAGGCCCGACGGATTGATAACCAGCTTCGTGGACGCTGTGGACGACAGGGAGACGACGGCTCCACTCAGTTTTTTCTTTCGTTCGACGATGACCTGATGAGGGTTTTTATGCCCGAATGGACCATCAATGTAATGACAAAGATCGGCTGGGAGGAAGGCGAACCGATTTTCAACAAACATATTAGTAAGGGTGTCGAGAAGGCACAGAAAAAAGTCGAGCAGCGGAACTTCGAATCCCGTAAGAGCCTGCTCGAATATGACGAGGTTATGGACTATCAGCGGCAGGTATTTTACACTCGGCGACAGTCGGTTTTGGAGGGACATCGACTCGAAGGCGTAATACGGGACATGCTCGACGATGTAATTGCTGAGAGTTGCGCCAAAATGTTGAACCGTGATTATCCTTATGAATGCGCTTCGGAGTGGGCCAGAACTGTCATGGGGATTGATATTGACCTTGATCGCATTCGCGGCCGAGACCCTGACGAGGTGGAGCGGACTTTTTGCGACCACGCTAAAAACAATGCCGATCAGGAAATCGCGATTACGTTAGGCGAATACATGAGTGAGGACCTTGACCCGCGGGAGTGGGACCTGAAGGGGCTGAGCAAATGGGCGATGAGTAAGTTCCATGTGAATGTTTCGCAGAATCAATTGCGTAAGATGACGCCGGACGAGGTGGAGCAGCAGTTGGTACAGTCAGCCGGGCAGCGGATTGACAAGCATGATTACTCTCGATTGGCTGTTTTTCTCGAGGACAGTTTTCCCAGGCATAGCCTTGTGGAATGGTTCAATCAGAAATTCG
>DAOVXR010000254.1 GCA_030636065.1 Sedimentisphaerales bacterium
ATTTTTCTTTTTGCCGCCAAGCAGATATATCGTTTTCTTGAGCGGAGTATGAAGTTCATGGTGGGGATAATACTGGTCTGTTTTCTCGTTAATCTGGTATTGGCGAAGCCGGATTTGGCCGGGATAATAAAGGGCTTTATTCCGGGCCTGCCGGAGGGCTTGTCGCTGGGACTGCCCAAAAAAGTCGAAGGTAGCATACAGGACCCGATGCTCCTGATAGCCTCGCTATTGGGAACCACTTTCTCCGTGGCGGCCGCGTTTTTTCAGGGCAATCTTGTTCGAGAAAAGGGCTGGACGATCAGGGATTACAAAAACGGGATCGGTGATTCTATCGCGGGCGTTTGCATTTTGACCGGTATCAGCGCAGTCATAATGATAACCACCGCTACGGTCATTCTCGGTAAGCCGGCGGACGACATTGGCGTTCTGGCTCAGTCGCTGCAACCGCTACTCGGCTCAACGGCGCATATAATCTTTTGCGTCGGCCTTTTGGCAGTTGCGATGAATCCGTTTCTTATAAACGCTATGATCGGCGGCAGTATGTTAGCCGACGGAATCGGCAAACCGGCGAAAATGGGTGATCCGTGGTCTCGCCGATTCACAGTTCTGGTTTTACTGGTCGGTATGGTTGTGGCTATGCTGGCGTTGAGTACGGGAGAAAAACCGGTCAAACTCATTATCTTCGGTCAGGCGTTAACGGTAATCGGCAACCCGCTTATGGCTGCTACGTTGCTCTGGCTGGCCAACCGTAAAGATATTATGGGTGATCGGCGTAACACGGTTTTAATGAACATTCTGGGCGGGGTGGGCCTGCTGGTTGTTATATTCATGGCCATAAGGGTTTTGTGCCTTGTGGTACTTAAGTTGAGCTGACCATATAAAAATATATTTTCAACAGGATTAACAGGTATATGACAGACGTAACGGCATTAGACGAACGAGGGCTGGAAGAGGTGCTCAGTGAGCCGACAGACGCCACTAAAAAGGTTGTCACGGGTCTGAACGGGGATATTGTTATCCTTGGCGCAGGCGGCAAGATGGGACCGACACTTGCGATGATGCTCAAAAAAGCGGCTCCCGATAAAACTATTCATGCCGTCTCACGTTTCAGTGACCCAGCCGCCAAATCCGTCCTGGAACAGGCCGGCATCGAGACGATTTCCCTCGATCTGCTGGATGAAACACGATACGGACAACTGCCACAGGTTGAAAATGTCTATTTTCTGGCCGGTATGAAATTCGGCGCTTCCGGCAATCAGCCTCTTACCTGGGCGATGAACAGCTTCCTGCCCGGCCTTGTGGCCCGTCATTATAAAGACTCGAAAATCGTGGCCTTCTCTACCGGTAATGTTTATCCCCTCGCCGACCCCGACAGCGGCGGCCCTGCCGAGCAGGCTCCGCCCGAACCCATCGGCGAATACGCCCAATCCTGTCTCGGACGCGAGCGAATATTCCAGTATTTTTCCGAACTGAATAATACCCCGATGACCATTATCCGACTCAATTATGCCAATGAGCCGCGTTATGGCATCATCGTAGATATTACTCAGAAGATACTAAACGACCAGCCGATCGATTTGACTATGGGAACGGTGAATCTGATATGGCAGTGTGACGCCAACGATTATATTATCCGGTCTATTCGTTTGGCTCATTCGCCGGCAGCGATTTTGAACGTAACCGGCCCGGAAACAATTCTGGTTCGGGACCTCGCCGAGCAGATCGGCCGGCAATTGAACAAGCAACCGAAATTTGTTTCTCAGGAGGCCCCGACAGCCCTCCTTTCCGATGCCTCGCTATGTTTCAATGAGTTCGGCAACCCGCAGATGAAGTTGGAAGAGATGGTCTCGACTATTGTTCACTGGGTAACCGCCGGCAAAACCACCTTAAACAAACCCACTAAATACAACACCCGTAACGGCAAATTTTAATTGGTATTTAAATCAGCAAACAGGAGGAAGCCTTGGTTTTTGATCCCGTACTATCAAATAAACTTCGTCGCGGCTGTGTGATCCCCGCCCATCCTTTGGCTTTGACTGCGGAGAACAAAATCGACGAAAAGCGCCAACGTGCCCTGACCGGATATTACCTCGCTGCGGGTGCCGGTGGTTTGGCCGTTGGTGTACACACAACTCAATTTGCTATCCACGACCCGAAAATAGGTTTATATCGACCCGTTTTGGAACTGGCCCGCGAAACAGCCCTGAGCTTTGCCGAAAAAACCGGCAAGAGCGAACCGATCATGATCGCGGGCATTGTCGGCCCCACAGACAAGGCCGTTAAGGAAGCTGCCCTGGCACGCGAAATGGGCTATCATCTTGGCCTGCTTTCACTTACAGCGCTCAAGGGAAAAAATATCGATGAATTAATCGAACATGCCCGCGAAGTGGCTGAGGTCATTCCTATTATGGGATTTTATTTGCAGGTGGCCATTAGTGGGATGACGCTGGATATGGAGTTTTGGCGGAGACTAACGGAGATTCCCAATTTGTTGGCGATCAAAATCTCGCCATTCGATCGATACCAGACGCTGGACGTATTCGAGGCGGTCGCCGCTTCCGGCCGGGCGGACGAGATAGCCCTTTATACCGGCAACGACGATACTATTATCCAGGACCTTTTGACCCAATACAAATTCAAGGTGAACGGCCGGGAAGTGTCCATGCGGTTTGCGGGCGGACTGCTGGGCCAGTGGGCCTGCTGGACGAAACGGGCGGTCGAATGTTTAGACCGTATCAGGATTATTCACGAAAACAATGAGCCGATTCCTCTTGAACTGCTGACACTGGCGGGGCAATTGACTCGCGCCAATCAGGCAATCTTCGACCCGGAAAATAATTTTGCCGGCTGTATTCCTGGTATCGCGTATGTGTTACAGCGGCAGGGTCTGATCGACGAGATAAGAACTCTCGACCCTCACGAAAAGCTGTCGCCGGGACAGACTGAACGAATCGACGGAATCATTCGAGATTATCCGCATCTGACCGACGATGATTTTGTCAGAGAATATTTATCGGATATGGGTTGAGTAGGGTGCCGATGAAATCGCACCATTTGCAACAATTTTAGAATAGAGAATAGAAAGGTAGAAAAGTGGATAAAATGTCGAACCAGGCAACATCTTCGAAAGGGTTTTCGCGTAGAGAGTTTATCAGTACCTCGGCGGTGGTGGGTGTATCGGCGCTTCTTGCGGGTACAAGGCAGACGGCTTACGCCGCTGGTTCGGATAAAATTCGAGTTGGCCTTATCGGCTGTGGCGGCCGGGGCACAGGCGCAGGGATAATCGACTGCGCCACATCAAGCAAGGGCGTGGAGCTTGTGGCGATTGGCGATGTGTTCCAGGATTACATCGACGCAGCCCCGCAGCGCATTAAAAACAATCTGAAAAAACGGAAACTCGCTGTAGATGAGATTTATAAAGTAACCCCCGAAACCAGTTTTGTCGGGCTGGACGCC
>DAOVXR010000159.1 GCA_030636065.1 Sedimentisphaerales bacterium
ATATGGGTGGCATGCTTTCGCCCGGGTGCCACGGCCATCTTGGCCGTGCGACCGCAACCTGAAAAAAGCGTGAACGGTTACAAACATTTTAACTGACTATTCTCATGTAGCATACGGCAGCAACGCCATAAAACGCGCTCGTTTAACAGCCAATTGGGCTTTGCGTTGACAGCCTGCGCAATTACCGCTTCGCTTACGTGAGAAAATCTTCCCTCGCTGGGTCAACAGCTTTTGTAGTCCATCGATGTCTTTGTAGTCGATGTACTTGATTTTATCTCGGCAATACCGGCATTCTGACCGTTCGTACGCCGCTTTTGTCCTTTTTTTTCTTTTTGTCTGCTGTTTTTTCTTAAACACTTAAATCTCCACTTATATTCATTCCAAATAAAAATACAGGATTGATACCTTTTTCTTAATCCGTTTCTCCGTGGTTTTTTCTTTTCTTCTCTTATCTTCTAAATTCTGAATTCTGAATTCTTCTTCTCTTCCCTCTTTCTCACCACTCACCACTCACCACTCTCAACCCATCACTTCTTCTCAAAACGGTATATCATCGCCCGGAGGGCTTGGTGCATCGTTGTCCATTTGATTACTGTTACTCGACGGCGGCTGTTGTTCATAACCTGCCTGATTATTGTTACTCTGCGGCGACTGTTGTCCATAGCCCGATTGGCTATTACCCGCATCAGACCGGGAACCAACAAAACTGAAGTTTTCCACGAATATCCTGTGTTTTGAGCGTTTGGTACCGTCCTGCGCCTCCCAGCGGTCTAACTGCAACCGACCTTCGATTAAAATCGGCTTGCCTTTTTGGAAGTATTTGCTGATCGTCTCGGCACGCTTCCCATAACAGCGACAGTCCACAAAACAAACATCTTCCCTCGTTTGTCCGTCGGCCCCACGATAAGTGTGGGTGGAGGCCACTCCGAACTCAACTACCGGCGTCTGACTCGGTAAGTACGAAAGCTGAGGATCACGCGTCAAATTGCCCATCATAATGACTTTGTTGAAACTGGCCATTACTAAACTCCCTTTCGTCAGTACAAGAAAACTTCTGCAATAGCCCCTGCTGTTAAGCGGGGGTTCCTCTTACTAGCCCCTGATGTAAAATCAGGGGACAAAACCACGATAAAACATACTTGATTCATGCTTTATTTTCTTCAGCATCATTTTCTTCTGCTGCTGGTTCCTCGGTGGCGATTGGCGCATCAGCGGTTTTATCATCAACCTGCGTCTCGTCGGAAACCGGTTCGGGGGATACCGCCTCGTCTGTATCCGTTCCAGCGTCCTTTTCCGCTACTGCGGTAGCTGTTTCGCCGGCGTCCTGACTTTGCTCTTTGCCAGCCTCTTCCGCTGCTGCTGCTTCAGCCTTGCGTTGGGATCGTTCCTCGGCCTTACGTTGGGTTTCTTCGGCTGCCTTGCGCTCGGAGGTTTCTTTTATCATCGCTGGTGTAGGCGCCTGCCTCGCTTCTTCGGTTATCGGGTCGGCACGCAGGATCAGCACTCGCAATAGCGATTCGCTTAGCTGTACATCGCGTTCGATCCCGCTGATTGCCGACGGAGCCGACTTGAAATAGCAAAGGATATACGTTCCCCGTTTACTACCGGCAATCTCGTAAATCAGACGTCGTTCGTCCCATTTTCTCAAAGAGATTACTTCCGCTTCGGCCCGCTCCATAACAGTATTAACCGCTGTTATGACATCGCTCCAGTTCGCAGTTGCTTCGGCCGAATCCACCAGAAACATTGCCTCGTATGTTTGCTTGAGACTGCTGGACAACACAATACCTCCCGCACGTTACCGTGCTGAAAAATTCAGTTTTCACTCCGCAGGCACGACACTACTTATATTTGAGTAGCCTGCGAAACATTTTCGTAACATTGTAACCTATCATCAGCCCCTGCTGTCAAGCAGGGGTTCTTCTGTATTCTGTTTTTCTCTTCTCTTCTCTTCTGAATTCTGAATTCTGAATTCTGAATTCTCTATTCTGTTTTCCTCTTCTCTTCTGAATTCTGAATTCTGAATTCTGAATTCTTCTTATTATAGCGATTCATCGCCTTGTCGATGCCCAGTCTCGCCCAGCATTCCACTGCCTCGACAGCTCGTCGGCAGGCGGCTTCCACAACCGGCGCCTCTTCCGGTCTGAACGAGCCAAGCACATGATTCACAGCCGCATTTTCCAACGCCGTGCCTATGCCGATTCGCAGGCGGGCGAAATCATCATCGCCCAGCCTGGCGATAATATCTTTTAGTCCGTTATGACCACCTGCCGAGCCGGTCTGTCGCAATCGCAGTTGCCCCAACTCAAGGTCCATATCATCCAGAACCACTATAATATCGTTCAGTGTCAGTTTATAAAAAGTTACCGCCTCGATAACACTGCCGCCGCTGAGATTCATAAAAGTTTCCGGTTTGAGCAGGGCAATTTGTTGCCCGCCAACCATCCCGCTACCGAAACGGCCCTGAAACTTTTGGCGATTCACATTGATCGCCCACTGCTGTTCCAGCAGGTTCACAACCTCGAAGCCTAAATTATGTCGGCTTCGTCGATATTGGCTTCCGGGATTTCCCAATCCCACAATCAACTTCATATAAATACTTTTCCAACTATTTCCTTGTTGCGAGAGCTTCTCAAACAGCCCCTGCTGTCAAGCAGGGGTTCTTCTTACCAGCCCCCGATGTAAAATCAGGGGGATAAAACCTCAATGAAACGCAGTTTTATTAGCCGCCGGGTGCCACCTTTCTGTATTTCAGAGAGGTGTTTCTGCACAATTGTCGGCATGGAACACAATAAAGTCTTTTTCACTGACCTCTATAGCCGCCATCGCAGCAGCGGACATTATGATTTTGGTTCTTCTTCTTCGGCCTTTTCGCGGACAATCATTTCCGGCTCTGCGGAGTCGGTGGTTTCGGTTTCTTCGACGGCCTCTTCTTCCACCTCTTCTTCTTTGACACGAACAGTAGCAACAGGTGTGTTCGCGTCGGTTACCAACAAAGCCCCGTCCGGAAGTTCTAACTCTCCAGCCGTCAGGGTGTCTCCCGCTTTCAGATGGCCGATATTAGCCCGAATTTCTTCGGGGATACTGATAACCTGACACTCTAATTCGACTCTTGTCAGCGGTTGAGCTAACACACCACCTTCATGAACGCCTTCGGGCACACCTTTCAGCACGACTTCCACCATCACCTGGACCCGCTCATCCAGGTCCACCCGTGTCAGGTCCACGTGTATTATCGTATCGCCGAGATAATCATATTGAATATCTTTAACGAGAAATTGCTCCATTTTGCCGTCTAATTCCACAGCAAGTAAGCGATGGTGATGCCGTATCTCCATCGTCAAATCGTGATGACTCAACGCCGCGGATACCGGCTCTTGTTTGTGGCCATAGATGATCACCGGAACCTTCCCACGGCTCCGTAGCCGCCGTGCTTCCCGCGTACCCATTTTCTCGCGTTTTTCCGCTTTCAGGACCAATGCTTCTGCCATTTTAACCTCTCTTGTACTCGTATTTATTTTGTCTTAAAAATCTCACTGACTGATTTATTGTTATGAATACGATGAATTGCCTCACCCAGCAGGTCAGCCACTGTCAGCACTTTCAGGTTTTTCATCCTGGCCGCTTCTGCGTTGATGGGCACCGTATCTGTTACCACAATTTCATCGATAGGTGCTTTTTGTAGTCGTTCCACTGCCGGAGGAGCGAAAACACCGTGCGTAGCCGCTACTCGTACTGTTTTCGCGCCGCAATCTCTGACTAACCGGGCTGCCGAGCATACTGTCCCTGCCGTGGTAATCATATCATCGAACATCAGAACATCTTTATCTTTGACATCGCCGATAATGCGTGTTGCCACTGCTTCGCTACCGCTGATTCGTCGTTTGTCTATCACCGCCAGTTCTCCGCCCAGGTCCTGAGCATAGATATTGGCCGTCTTGACATTGCCTACATCGGGTGAGACTATCACCTTATCGGGCAGTTCTAAGCCGCGAAAGTAGGAGGAGATCACCGGCTCTGCTGTCAGATGATCGACTGGTATATCGAAAAAGCCCTGCACTTGTTCCGCATGCAGATCGATTGCTAACAGCCGATCTGCCCGTGCTGTTGTAATCAGGTTCGCCACTAATTTAGCGCTGATTGGCGTACGGCCTTCGCTCTTGCGGTCTTGTCGGGCATATCCGAAATACGGCATTACCGCGGTAATCCGCTTCGCTGATGCACGGTGCAGACAATCGAGGAAGATCAGCAGTTCCATTATATTCTGGTTCACCGGATGGCAGGTCGGCTGCACTATGAAGCAGTCTCGGCCGCGAACATCGTCTTCTACTCGCACCAGCGTCTCGCCGTCGGAAAACTCTTCTATGTTGACTTTGCCCACACTCACATTCAGATAAGCGCATATCTTTGCGGTCAGTGCCGGATTACCGGACCCGCTGAAAATAAGTAATTCATTCTGGCTCACCATTCGCTTAACCTCTTGGGTGGCACCTTTCTGTATTTCAGAGAGGGGCTCCTGCACAATCTTCTTACCGCAGATGGCTAAAATATTACTTTTTACGCGACGAGTACTAACCTCTCGAATGACTTTCCGTTATAGCCAAACTACCCGGCCAGGACTTGAACCTGGAATGCGAGTACCAAAAACTCGTGTGTTACCAATTACACCACCGGGTATTCCGCAATCTTTTTCTGTATCTGAAAGGCCGCGGGTCGGGTTCTCTAACCCGTGATGGACCCTGTCGGAGGCCTGAACTGGACATGCCGCAAAACTTCCAGCCCATCACGCGATCACTCGCGTCGCCCCTTTCGTCAGGGTGATTTGGCATAATAACAGCCATCGGCCGTATTTGCAATACCTTTTTTTAACAATACCGTCAAAAGTCTAAAAAAC
>DAOVXR010000216.1 GCA_030636065.1 Sedimentisphaerales bacterium
AACATCGGCAATACATTGTTCAAACTCTTTTTTCAACAACTCTTTGAGCTTCTCGGCATCGATCGAAGGTAATCTGCGGTCATCCATAACAATCTCCATAATAAGGCAAGAATAATAAAATTAGGTTCAACTCCCAAAAAGTTGGTTGATTTTCAGGCTGCGAAGGCCTGTTTTACTTTTAATGCGAAATATTCTGAATCATGAAAGCCATACGCTTTACGTTTGATAACCTTGATCTTGTTGTTGACACCCTCGAGTTTACTTGTCCCTATAGGGTAATCGGCATGGTTCAAGATACCGTACTCAAAGAAACGCAGACGCCTGATAAACCCTTTCACCGAGGGGTGTTCAATTTGCCCGGCCATTTCGCACCAGTCATCAAGAGTCTTCTTAGCTTTCTGTCGGTCATTGCAATAATAAATAAGCTTGAGATGGTCCTTCAATACATACAACATGTTCAGCGTAGAGTTCAACTCGAGAACATCCTTCAACCTGCTTTGCTGTTTGTCCGTAAGGTTCTCTTCATTCTTCAAGAGCAGATAGCGGCTGCCCTTGAGAACTTTACGATCCTGCTCGTTGGCCTTGAGATATTCCTCACGACGCACTTTATCAATTACACGTCCAAACGCCTGCACCACATGGAAAAAGTCAAAGACGATGTTGGCGTTGGGGCAATGATGTTTAACACGGTTAATGTAAGGCTCCCACATGTCCATTGCAACCGCCTCGACGGCTTCTTTCTGCTTATTCGTCATTTCAGCAAAAAAGCGGTCGAGCGTTTCTTTGCTGCGGCCTTCGCTCATCCAGACGACTCTGCCACTGAAGTAATCCATCACCACCGTCATATAGTTGTGTCCTTTGCGAAGGGCGATTTCGTCGATGGCCAGCACCCGCAAATCATGACAATCCGTCCAGCCGAAGCCTTTTTCAAGGAAAGACTTGTCAATTGCTTTGATGGTCTTGGGGTTGAGATCAAGGTGTTCTGCGACATCATGGACGGTCAACATCTTGCAAAGATCGTAAATGTACTGTGCCAGCCGATCTGTTACTCGTTTGGATGCGTCGGCAAAGCTGAGATGTTCGACTCTCACACCGTTACAGTTATCGCACCAGACCTTGCGGTACTCAACTTGAAGCCAGACCTGGGCTTTAGCCATGTTCAAATCGCGAATAAAACGGCTATGGCCGTTAGAGTGAATGGTTCCCGCAGGCGATTGGCAATGATGGCACAGCGGACGATACCGAAGATCGGGCGCCATTTGAATCATCGCCGAGTCGGCAATATCACTATGAACAGTTTGGCCTGTAATTTTTACTCGCATAAACGGGAAGTACCTTGCTATACTAAGTTCGGACATTGTGCGACTCCTTTCGCGTTACAAGTTCTTGTGAGAAAGAAACTTATCTTACGAAAGGCAGCATAATGTCCACTATCTTTTATTCATTTTGCACCAACTTTATTGGATGAGAACCTAATAATTTAAACTTTTTTGGTTCCGGCTACGCCGGGTTAGGATTATGACTTGAAGTTTGGGTTTTGTTAGAAGAACTCGAACGTTTCGAGTTTTGCTTTGAGCGTTTCGTCAGCGGTTAGTTTTCTGTAGATCATTGTCGCGCCTTCGGCGAGTGAGTCGTTAATAGTGAGTAGGTGATAAGGTTCAGGACATCGCTGACCCGATCAGGGGCCAGGACATCGCTGACCATAGGAATTTACATAGTTATAATAGGTTCTTTTTGCACGAAAGGACCTATGTTGAAAAGTAAAGAACGAGCCAGGATTCTGGCAGTCGAAAGACATTCGCTTGGTGAATCGCCAAAGAGTATTTACACCTCTCTCGGTTACAGTAAAGATTGGTTTTTTAAGTGGCTCAAGCGATACAAGACCAACGGTAATGAGTGGTTTAAGGAGCACAGCAAGGAGCCTTTGACTTCGCCGAATAAAACGCCGGGTGATATTGAAAAAGTTATCTGTCTGACGCGAAATAATCTTCGGAAACAATCGCTGTTTTGCGGATCGCAGGCGATTCTTTGGCAGTTGGAAGATGATGGCATTAGTCCGCTGCCTTCGGAAAGTACGATAAAGCGAATTCTGAAGAGACACGGCTTGGTCAGCAAAGATAACGGGCCTTATAAGCCCAAAGGAAAAAAGTATCCCGAGGTTACGGCTAAAAGGGTAAATGACGTTCAGCAATTTGATTTTGTAGGCCCATGTTACCTGCAAGGACCTGTCAGGTTTTACAGCCTGCACGCGATGGATCTGGCCAGCAAACGTTGTGCGATAGAGCCGAAAAGCTATCGAAGAGACGTTCATCTGATGATTTGGGATATATGGAAACGCCTTGGAATGCCGCGTTTCGCCCAGTTTGACAATGCTTTGGAGTTTTTCGGCAGTCGAAGATATCCGCGGAATATGGGACAGGTTATTCGGCTGTGTCTGGGCTATGGAGTCCAGCCGGTGTTTATTCCGGTTCGGGAACCGTGGCGAAATGGTGTTATTGAAAAGTTCAATGACTACTGGGATAAAATGTTTTACTCGAAGATTACAATGACGGACGAACAGCAGTTGCGAGAGAAGAGTTTTGATTTTGAAAACCGACACAATGGTACGTGGCGATATTCTGCTCTGGGCGGCAAAACACCGTTGAAGGCCTTGGCTGATAGCCCGGTGCAGCTGAAGTTTCCTGCGGGGAATCCTGTGAAGAGAATCGCAAGGCCTCGAAAGGGCAAGTATCATGTGATTCGCTTTATACGCAGTAATCTGACGCTGGATATGTTTGGCGAGAAGTTTGCTATGCCTGGTGAGGTGAAATACGAGTATGTTAAGGCAACCGTTGATGTTAAAAAGGAGTCGCTGCAAGTGTATAGGGGCTGTGTGCAAGTCGCTGAATTTGCTTACAGCACTTATTGAAAGTGTGCATAATGAAAGTTGTTGATTTAGGTTATACATAAGCTGCTATTTATATATTGCCAGGCTGTCCCAAGAAGCCTGTAAATTCCTATGGTCAGCGATGTCCTGGCCCCTGGCCGGGTCAGCGATGTCCTGAACCTTATCAAGTAGGGAGTAGAAAAAGTGCAGAGGGGCGTAAGGATTTCTTAGAAGAACTCAAAGGTTTACAATCGAAATGTACAATTCCCTGGCCCAATTCGCCCCCGGCCAACAGCCAAAGCAAGAGCAAGAGCAGCAAACCACCAGGCAGGAGCGATGATGAACAGAGCGATGGCCGATTAGTACAGTTGGCGGCAGTTAATAGCGGCTATTTTCGCAGGGTCAGGGTATATATGTCTATTTTGATAATAGGGAACTCCGGATTTGACTTTTGCGGATTATGTGGTATATTTTAAGGATGTTATGGGACCTTGCCTGAGACCCACATAATAGGGGAGAAAAGGGCCATTGAGGCCGATGGGTCCGGCAAGGATAATCACTTTTGGGCGTGTCATGCATTTACATGTGTGGCACGCCACTTTTCCGCGTTTTCTCCCCTCCAGAAAAGGGGCTCTGAGCCTTTGGTTTAGGCCCCTTTTCGCTATAGAATATCCTATTGCCGGCATGCATCACCAGCACATGTTCCACATACCAGATTATGGTTTTCCTGCCTGTCATTGGTCGCCATCCTTTCACGGACCTCTTGTCTTCCATACTGCATCCAATTTCTTTCCCCCAAAAAAAGTATGGTTGAATATGGTCTCAGGCACCAGAAGCCAATGAGGTGGCATCCCAGTTGAAATGTCAGCATGGTAGTGCCCTTTCGCCTGATCCTCCATCCCGGTGCATCCGCAAGGTTGTGCCACTATTAGAACAAATGGCCATCAGGAAATCAAGACCCATTTGGGGATATCATAAAAATGGGTAGATTCGCTACTGCCAATGGGCAGAAAACGGGTATAATCACAAGCCCAGCTATAAAATTCGGTTCATCCGCTTAATGGGTAGGCGCCCAGTGCCCCGGGAGATGGTTGAGAGAAAAATCGTTTTGGCAGATGCTCAAATTTGGGGCATGGGAGAGGAAATTTGTGCATCTGCGGCCCCGGGCGATTTTTCCCGG
>DAOVXR010000333.1 GCA_030636065.1 Sedimentisphaerales bacterium
ATGATATTACCGTCAAAACCCTGAAAATATCTTTTGCCCTTGGGGATAAGCTGAGGTTCGAAGTTGCCATTGCGGTCACGTGGAGGGGTGAGTTCCACTTCATCAGTGCCGAGAACGACTTTCTTTTTACCGCGACCGTTGCGACTATTACCGCTATTGTTGCCTTTGGGATCGTGCTTGCTGTAACCAAGATGATCGTCCATCTCAGCGTCAAGCGCTCGCTCGACAATCTTCTTTTTCAATTCAGCAAACAACCCCGATTCGCCCCAAAACGATTCAGGCCCGTCATAATCCTTCAATAATTCGTCAATAAGCTCGTGCTTACGCTTCTCCTGAGACGACTGCTTGGCCATAGTAACTTCCTTTCATAAAATAAGTTAACCTATCTATGACCATTTACACAGTTTATTTTACACCCTCTTGTTTCGTAAAACAACCTGGCGTCAAAAGTTTTTGACCCCACTATTTCGAGGTGTGGAGGAAGTTTGCCTGCGGCAAACCCGTGAACGGTTACAAATAAAGGAACCAGAAATGAACCAGCAGATTCAATTGTACTACAAGAATGTCTTTACAGAAGCGATAGACGCAGAGCACGGCATCAGCCTGGACGAACTGGACGAACTCAAAGGCCCAATCGCTGACCTGACCGAGAAAATGGAGCAGGCCCGTAAAAAAGGTACGGTTTCCGGTGCCGGTGATCCCGACCGACGGATCGACTTCGAGGACATCCCGTACCGCGATTTGCCCTATCGCAACGAAATGCTGGAAAAGGTCCGAGACCTTGCAGATAGTCTGACAGGTAAATACGATAATCTGGTCGTACTGGGCATTGGTGGCTCTGCCCTCGGCAATATTGCGTTACAGACCGCCCTGAATTCGCCGATGTACAACCTTCAGTCGGACAGGGGTGGGCCGCGGCTGTTTGTGATGGACAATGTCGATCCCACACAATTCAGCGAAATAATCGAATACCTCAAACCTCAACTTGAAAAAACTCTGTTTAATGTAATCAGTAAATCGGGTCAGACCGCCGAGACCGCGGCCCAGTTCATGACAATACTTCAACTGCTCAGGGACAAAGGCCTTAACCTTACAGATCACATCATCGCGACCACCGATACGAAATCAGGAACTATGCGTGGTATTGTCGATCGGTTGGGTCTGACTTCTTTGGAGGTGCCCGAGGGGGTCGGCGGCCGCTTTAGTGTATTAAGCGATGTCGGACTCTTTAGTGCTGCGATGTGTGGCATTAAAATCGACGAACTGCTTGCCGGCGCTCGTGATATGGACGAACGTGTCAAAAATCCGGACGTAATGAAAAACCCGGCTGCCCTATATGCTGCTGTTCAGTACCTGTTTTATCGCAAGGACAAGCGTCTTTCCGTTATGATGCCCTACGGTTATCAATTAAAGGACCTATGCGACTGGTTCCGCCAGTTGTGGGCCGAGAGTTTAGGCAAGGAAAAAAACCTCGCGGGAGAGCTGGTCAACGTTGGGCCTACACCGATCAAGGCTCTCGGCGCCACCGACCAGCATAGCCAGGTACAGTTGTACCGTGAAGGCCCTAACGACAAGGTGTTCACATTCCTTCAGGTCGAATCGTTCCGGAGTGAGGTTGTTATCGGTGATGCCGGTGAAACAAAGGAATTATCCTATCTTTCACATCGGAAAATGGGCGATCTGATCAATAATGAAAAACTCGCTACCGAGTATGCCCTGTTGGCTTCGCAGCGGCCCTGCCTGACCGTGCTGTTTCCGGAGATTAACGCCCGCTCTGTCGGTGAGTTTATCTATATGTTTGAGGTAGCCACGAGTTATATGGGAGCTTTGCTCGGTATTGATACTTATAACCAGCCTGCCGTTGAGCTTGGCAAACTTGCCACCTTTGCCCTGATGGGCCATAAAGATCACCGTAAGATGGCGGAAGAAATCGAACCGATGCGCAAACCCGATGAAAAATTCCTTATATAAAAGAGAGTATATGAATGAAAAAAACAAATCAACATAAAGCGGTGATTTTTGACATGGACGGCGTACTGGTCGATAGCGGTGAGTTTCACAAGCAATCGTGGTACGATCTCGCTGACAAAGAAGGTTTTAGCCTGACGGACGAGTTTTTTTACAGCACGTTCGGGATGCAGAATTACCAGATCATCCCGCAAATGCTCGGTACAGATGTTGCGTCGGACGAGGTTGAACGACTATCTGTCCTGAAGGAGCGGCGTTTCCGCGAGTTGGTTGCCGACAAATTAACTTTGTTGGACGGGGTGCCGG
>DAOVXR010000148.1 GCA_030636065.1 Sedimentisphaerales bacterium
GCAGACAGCCAAATTGGGGCCGTTTCGGCCGGAGGGTCGGGGCAATTTGGTTGTCTGGGGGCCCGAACGAATTTTCTCGGCGGTAACACATTATTACTTAAGCTGTTATGAGTGTTGCACTTCAGATTAAAATTCAAGATTATAAATAATTATCCAAAACGTATAACCAATTGCATAAAGCCGACACAAGGAGAGTATTTTAGCCCTTGATAAACACTGATTAAGAAAACCGCGTGGGGTAAGACCCCGCCCTGCAGAAGAATCCCACGTATAAAACGTGGGGCAATTAGCCCCACCCTACAAAATCGCCTGGTCAGGAGATTGAAAGTTAGACAGCATGGGCTGAAGCCCATCCTACGGAACTGAAGGAATGGCAATCTGTCCAAGCAGAAAGTGAAAAGGCATAACCAGAGTATTGTAAGGTTATATCAAGGCGTTGCAGGCTTACATTGAGCCATTGTAGGCTTACATCGTGGCAAAGTAAGCTTGATACGAGACAGATGAAGCGTTATTTGTTGTAGGTGAATGGTGATGTGGCCAATAACATAAATGATAGAGGCCATCCACCTCGAAGACTCGGTGGCTGCCACCCAGCGGTTCTGGTAGTCGAGCCATCCACCTTGTTCGCCTTTCGGCGAAACGGTGGCTGCCACCCAGCCGCAAAGCGGACTGCTCTTGAACGATTTTCTACCAACTTTATTGGTGTTGAACCAAATAAACAGAACAAGAAAGAAATGACGAAGAATAGAAAATCGCCATCGCCTGATGATTACATCAGACGCTGCCACCCGTCGTCTGCTCATTTGCCCCTTTACTTATTTAGCTGTTTCTGGTACCATAACGGCAGAGAAGAGTCCCCTGATTTTACATCAGGGGCTAATAAAGACCCCCGCCCCAGCCTTCGCTGGGACATGCTTGACATCAGGGGCTAACAAGGACAAGAACCCGTGAACGGTTACCGATATGATTTATAACTCCGGCTAAGCCGGGTTAGGAGTGTATTATGCCACAAGAATTACATGGAGCGTTACAGGTCGGCAAAGAACGCTATGGTATTGTCGTCAGCCGCTTTAACGATTTTATCACCTCGCGGCTACTCGATGGTGCTCTGGACTGTCTGAAGCGACATGGAGCAACAGATGAACAAATTACCGTGATGTGGGTGCCCGGCTCGTTCGAGGTGCCACTGGCAGCCAAACGATTGGCCGATAGTGGTAAATTCAGTGCTGTTATCTGCCTTGCCGCCGTCATCCGCGGACAGACCGATCACTATGATTATGTCTGCCAACAGATAACCCGCGGCATCGGCGAGGTCGGTATGACTACGAGTGTTCCTGTTCTGTTCGGCGTTATCACGACCGACAGCCTCGATGACGCTGTCGATCGGGCCGGGGCAAAAGGCGGGAATCAGGGCTTCAAAGCTGCCTCCGCTGCTATCGAAATAGTGAACGTCTTCGACCAACTGAACAAAATGAAAGATTAATGTGCCAACCTGGAGCTTCCGCAAGCAATGTGTATAAGTTACGATACCGACAGCGACCCCCGTAGTCTGGCCCGGCAAACGGCGGTTCAGTTCCTTCATCAGCTTGTTGTTCAGGACGGCAGGTGTCTTGACGAGGTCAACCTGTTTCTAAACGAGTTCGCCCCTAATTTGCAGTCCCGATCATTGGCCCGGGAGTGGATACGGGGTACCTGGCAGCATCTGGAACAGATCGATCAATTAATCTGTCGGGCCAGTACGAACTGGGAGCCGAGCCGAATCAGCCTGGTAGATCGCAATAATCTGCGCCTGGCAATCTACCAACTGCTCTATTGCCCCGATATACCGCCCAAAGTTGTTATCAATGAAGCGATAGAACTGGCCAGACTTTTCAGCACCGCCCAGGCCCCCGCTTTTGTCAACGGCGTGTTGGACGCGATCTATCATGGCGAAGACTTCGGCCACAACCAGAAATAGTTTAACCACGAAAAAAAACGGATAAAAACGGAAGGAAGAGAAGAATTTTAGCCACGAATAAACACGAATAAATTGAAGAAAAAAATAAAATACAGAAGAAAGAGAAAATAAATTGAACAGAAGGTAGCGAAGAAAGAGAAGAAGAGTTGAACGTCCAATCCGCCTGCGGCGGATCGAATCAAAGAAATATTGAATAAAGAATAAGAAGAAATTAAGAAATCAGAAGAGAAGAAAAATACAGAAGCACCTCTCCTCCTTCGGCGGACAAGTCTGGAATACAGAAAGGTGGCACCCGGTACATAAAAAACAAAGAATTACAAGATAGTATTACAAAAGCAAGGAAGAATCATAAGCTATGGCTTTCTTTTCCAAAACCATGGACAAGCTCAGGAACGGCCTGAGAAAAAGCCGTGAAAAAATCGGCGGTTCACTTATGACGGTCTTAACGCTCGGCCGTCGTATCGACGAGAAGCTTCTGGAACAACTCGAGGAACAATTAATCAGCGGCGACATCGGAGTAGAAACATCGCTACGGATTATCGAGGATTTACGCTCAGCCTGGAAGGAAAAGAAGATAGCTTCTTCCGACGATATTCTGCCGTTTCTCAAACAAGACCTGATCGGCTGCTGGCCGCACCGTGACCGCCAGTTAATTCTGGCCGATAGCCCACCCACAGTAATATTGGTTACCGGTGTCAACGGCGCAGGTAAGACAACGAGTATAGGGAAGCTGGCCTACTATTTGAGCAGTCAAAATAAAAAGGTTGTCCTCGGCGCCTGCGATACCTTTCGGGCTGCCGCTGTCGAGCAGCTTACTATCTGGAGTCGGCGAACAAACGTCCAGATTGTCAAACATCAGCAGGGCAGCGACCCGGCCGCTGTTGCTTATGACGCCTGCGAGGCCGCCCTTGCCCGTAATGCGGATTTCCTGTTAATCGACACGGCCGGCCGGCTGCACACACAGAAAAATCTTATGCAGGAATTGACCAAGATTCGTAACGTCGTCGCTCGTCAGATACCCGGCTCGCCGCATGAAGTCATTCAGGTGCTCGACGCTACCACCGGCCAAAACGCTGTCAACCAGGCCAAAATGTTTTCCGAGGCTGTCGATGTAACCGGGATAATGTTGGCCAAGCTCGACGGCACCGCCAGGGGCGGCATCGTTATTGCCATACGGAACCAGATAAATATACCTGTTAAGTTTGTAGGCCTTGGCGAAGGCCCTGAAGACATCGAACCGTTCGACCCGGAAACCTTCGTCGAAGCTCTGTTCAGTTAGGTTAGACAAATAGTGGGCGCTGCTCATTCTACCGGATTAAATATGCCAATATACCAATACAAAACTACGGAAAAAGGTTGCGACTACTGCCGCGGCGGCTTTGAAATTATGCAGTCGATGAAGGACAAACCACTGTCTTGTTGTCCGAAATGTCAGGGGCCGATTAAGAAAATCCCCGCTTCCTTCGGTGGCGGCGTCCCAACGCTTTCCAACAGCAACCTTCGCGACAAAGGTTTTACCAAGCTCGTAAAACGCGGCGACGGCACCTACGAAAAAACCACTTAGCAGGGCAGGCTATGTCCGCCATTTGGGGTTGAGGGCGGCGAGTGCGAAGAAAAAACGGGCTTGGCGCTACTAAAAGGGCTGTTTTGACCTCCTGACTGCGCAATCTGGGCTAAAAGTTATCTATTTTTACCCTCAATTTTGGGGTATTACTCGTTTTTTGTAAAAACTCCTTGCATTTGGTGGGAATAGCATTATAATGCCGGGTCTTTGTTACGAATATGGCAGATACGTGCTTCCACCGGTCGTCGGTGGAAATGGTGAAATTATAAGACTGAAACTGACCTGATTTTTATCAATAGGAGTGATATAATGTCGCGAGTATGTTTTTTTACCGGAAAACGAACGCGTGCGGGACAAAGCATCGCCCGTCGCGGTAAGGCCAAGTATCTCGGCGGAGTAGGGCGAAAGATAACCGGGATAAGCAAACGGAAATTCAAGCCCAATATCCAGAAGGTACGCGCGTTGGTGGATGGCAAGGTGGTGCGGATCAAGGTCTCGGCCAAGGCGATTCGTAACGGTATGGTAGTCAAGCCGCCAAGACGTAACTGGAAGCCGGCTGAGTCTGAGGCTGTCTCGTAAGGGACCTTGCAAGTTTTCGAAACGGTACCGCAGCAGAAATTATTATTGAAAGTGAAGAACGAGGTCCCTGGGCCTCGTTTTTTTTTGCCCGAAAAAAGGTAGCACCGCTACTTTTTCTGTTTGATAAAAATAGCAAAGCTCCGCTCCCGCTGGTCGCTAGTTGGAATGACAAAGCTATTACATTGGGATAAATTAACAAAGAAGCAAATATGAGCGAAAAATTAACAGAACAGGAAGTAAGGCACGTGGCGAAGCTGGCACGGCTGAAATGCACCAATGAAGAGATCGTTAGACTGACAAATCAACTTGGGACGATACTTGGGTACTTCGCGCAACTGGAAGAACTGGACACAACGGATGTGGAGCCACTGGCGCACTGTCTGCCGATTCATAATGTGTTCCGCGAAGACGAAGTTCAGCCGTCACTGAGCAACGACGAAGCATTGGCCAACGCGCCGCAGCGAGATGGGGAGTTCTTCGCGGTACCGAAAGTGTTGGGCGACGCGAGCGCATAGAAGTGCAGGCGAGGGGAAGAGTAAATGGGTGTACGAGGAAACAGGAAATTGGTAACGGGGCAGGTTAAGAAATGTCGCTGAAAACTATAACAGTCCGAGAGTTGCGGGATAAAATCGCCAACGGTAAGCTCAAAAGCGTGGAGGTGGTCCGAGATGTGTTCGCCCGGATCGAACAGCGCGAGCCGATAATCGGGGCGTATATCAGCAACTGCTATCAGCGGGCGCTGGAAAAAGCGGAACAAGTTGATCGACGAGTAGCGGCAGGCGAAAACGCAGGCCCGCTGGCGGGAGTGCCGATCGCGATCAAAGATAATATGTGTACGCGGTTCGGGGCAACGACATGCGCATCAAAAATATTAGAAGACTTCGAGGCACCTTATAACGCGTGCGTGGTCGAAAAGCTGGAGGCGGCCGAGGCGATAATCGTCGGCAAGTGCAATATGGACGAGTTCGCTATGGGCTCCAGTTGCGAGAACTCCAGCCTGAAACAAACGGTCAACCCGTGGGACACCAGTCGCGTACCCGGCGGCAGCA
>DAOVXR010000191.1 GCA_030636065.1 Sedimentisphaerales bacterium
GGTCTTTCGCTTGGCGCATCGCGAATGAGCGGTTCTGACAAGCAGACATATTACAAGATGGGCACAAGCCCCGGTATCGCGGATAGCGCAGAGAGCTTTGCCAAGAGTCTGACCGCGGGTGGTTGCTGTCACGGCGACCTTGCGCTGGCGGAGGGCATCGGCTCACTTCGAGGTTTTTATAATCTTGTTGAAGCGGGCGTACCTTTTCCGAACGATCCGATTGGTATGTATATTGGTTATAAGACTGACCACGACCCGTATGAAAGAGCAACTTCGGCAGGGCCCAAGACCAGTAAGTTCATGAGTGAGTGCTTAGAGAAAATTGTTCGAAGATATGGCGTTCCAATTTATGACCATCAGGAGGCTGTCGAGCTTATAACCAGCGGTGATGACAATAACAAGCGTATAGTTGGTTTGGTTACAATATGCAAAAAAGAGCTGTCCGACGCCAATCTTGCGATAAATGTGTTTCTTGCTGAAAACTTTGTTCTTGCTGCGGGCGGCCCCGGGGCACTTTACAAAACAAGCGTTTATCCTCTATGCCAGATTGGTATTCACGGCATAGCACTTAAAGCAGGCCTTGCCGCGGAGAACCTGACCGAATCACAGTTTGGCCTTGCAAGTACGAAATTCCGCTGGAATGTTTCCGGCACATATATGCAGGTGATACCAAGGATTTTTAGTACCGATGCGGACGGTAATGACGAGAAAGAGTTTTTAACCGATTTTTTTCCGACCATGAGCAAAATGGCAACCGATATATTCCTCAAAGGATATCAATGGCCATTTGACCCTCAGAAAATTGAAAACCTTCAGTCATCACTTATTGATGTAATAGTTTTCAGCGAAACTCAAAAGGGCAGACGTGTCTTTATGGACTTTTTGCATAACCCTGTTGCCAATGATTCGATGGATGAATTTAAATTGGAAGACCTTGAGCCGGAGGCAATTGACTATCTCAAGGCAGCCGGGGCGATGCAGAAGTTGCCTATCGAAAGACTCGAACACATGAACCCCCCAGCCATTGATATATATAGAGAACACGACATCGATCTTAATTATGAGCCTTTGGAAATAGCTGTTTGTGCACAGCATAACAATGGTGGTTTTGCGATAAATAAATGGTGGGAGTCGAATATCAAACACACTTTCGTTATCGGTGAGATGGCAGGTTCGCACGGTGTTAAAAGGCCCGGCGGCTCAGCCTTAAATGCAGGTCAGGTTGGAGCACAAAGAGCAGCGGAATTTATAGTAAATGCTTACAGCAATGAAGTGAAATCACAAAATAATATCGAAGAAATACAATGTCGGCTTGAGAGCATAATTGGAAAATTAAACAAGCTTAACGAAACAGATTCGAGCCTGACAGCTAAAGACGTTATAGAGCAGATACAGAACAGAATGACCGTTTATGGAGGGCATATCAGAAAACTTGAAAATGCTGAATATGCCGTAAAAGAAGCCATTAAACTTTACAATAAGATAAATAATGAAGGCTTGATGCTTGAAAACGAAAAAGATATTATATCGGCAGTCCAGGTGCGGCATTTATCACTGGCAAGCATTGGTTACTTAAAGGCAATTGTTGAACTTTTGAAAGCAGGCAGTGGTTCAAGAGGCTCACATCTGGTTTTGAGCGAAGGTGGCATTGAAATTCATCCTGACATCAAAGACCCGGACACCGGAGACAGCCTTAATTTTAAGCCTGAAAATGAAGAACTTAGAAAAACTATATTACGAATAAAAACAGATGAAAATTCAGATGATATGTTTAGTTGTGAAACTATTCCGGTAAGACAGGCCCCAAAAGGCCGTAAGGCATTTGAGTTGACATGGACTGATTACAGAGAAGGAAAGATTTATTAATAACTTAAAGGATAAATAAATGGCAAGACATACAAGATTAGAAGTTTTGACAAAAATGAAAGAACTGGGGTTAATCCCTGTCTTTTATAATAGCGATTTTGAGATTGCCTGGAACATTGTTACAGCCTGTGCGGACGGCGGAGCAAAATGTATCGAGTTCACCAACAGGGGCGATAGAGCTATTGATGTATTTACCAGGCTGGCTGAATACAGAGACGCCGAACGCCCTGATATTATCCTCGGTGTCGGTTCGATATGCGATGCCCCTACTGCTGCGATGTATATCGCTGCCGGTGCGGATTTTATAGTTGGGCCATTGCTTGATGAAGAAACTGCCAAACTTTGTAATAAGCGTAAAATACCGTACTCGCCTGGCTGTGGTTCTATGACTGAAATCCACAAAGCTCACGAGTTGGGTGTTGAAATTTGCAAAATATTTCCAGGCGCCCAAGTTGGCGGCCCAGCCTTTGTAAAAGCAGTCAAAGGCCCATGTCCGTGGACAGAACTTATGCCCACCGGCGGAGTATCACCCACTAAGGAAAGTTTAACTGAATGGTTCGATGCGGGTATTGCATGTGCGGGTATAGGCTCAAAGCTGATTACCAAAGAACTTGTCCGAGCCAAAGACTGGGCAGGCATTACAGTAAAAGTCAAAGAAACTATAGAGCTTATCAAGCGGATTATAGGATAATAAGATGTGAGAAATGATGTTTGCAATGCCAATAACTTGTGTTACACTCAAAATAAAGTAACCGTTCACGCATTAACTGATGTTTTGTATTAAAGGATAAATGCCATGGTCAGAATCGACGGAATTTCCGGGAATTTTATCCATACGTTCACATGCCGTAAAAATCGATACACACATAAAATTATTCTCTTTGCTTTTATTATGACATTGTGGATGTCAGTTGGTTCGGCCTGGGCCAAGGCTTCAGGCAAGGCGGGCAAAGACGCTATTGAGCCGCTGAACCGTTTTCCACGAATGGTGCAGGAATACTTCGTGGATCAGCTTCGCCAATTCGAAAAGCAGGCCGATCAGCGACGTGCCAAACTGAAAACAAAAGCCGACGCCAAGGCCTACGTCGAAGAGGTTCGTGAGAAGATTCACGAAAGTTTCGGTCCCTGGCCGGAAAAGACGCCACTCAATCCTCGGATAACAGGTGTCCTCGAAAGAGATACCTACAAAATTGAAAATTTAATCTTCGAGAGTCGTCCGGGTTTTCTCGTTACGGCTAACCTGTACATACCCAAAGGACGGAAATTTCCACTTCCCGGCGTGATTGGTACGTGCGGCCACTCATCCAACGGCAAGATGGCAGGGATGTATCAGTCTTTCGCTCAGGGACTGGCGCGAATGGGGTATGTCGTATTAATATTCGACCCTATCGGCCAGGGCGAGCGATTGCAGTATCCGGATGAAAATCTAAAATCAAAGCTCCGTGCGGGAGTACAAGAACACCTCTATTGCGGCAATCAGCAGTTTCTGGTGGGTGAGTTTCTCAGTTCATGGTTTGCCTGGGACGGTATCCGGGCATTAGACTACCTGTTGACGCGAAAAGAAGTGGACCCGAAACATATCGGCATAACCGGTAACTCCGGCGGCGGGACCGTAACTACCTGGCTGTGCGGAGTTGAGAACCGCTGGACGATAGGAGCGCCAAGCTGCTTCGTAACAACCTTTCGCCGTAATCTTGAAAATGAACTTCCAGCCGATACCGAACAATGTCCCCCGCAGGCATTGTCGCTGGGGCTGGACCACTCCGACTTTCTAACTGCTATGGCGCCCAAGCCGATTATTATCCTGGCCAAAGAAAAAGACTTCTTCGACGTCCGCGGCAGCGAAGAGGCGTATCGACGCCTGAAACATCTCTACCGATTACTCGGCGAGGAAGACAATATAAAGTTGTTTGTCGGGCCAACAGCTCATGGTTACTCCCAGGAAAATCGCGAGGCTATGTATCGCTGGTTCAATCGCGCCACCGGTATCTCAAACGCTCGAACAGAACCCGATCTTATAATCGAAAAAGATGAAACGCTCAGATGCACCCCGGACGGACAAGTCTGCCGTCTGAATTCACGAACAGTTTATTCCTTTACGAAGGAGATGTCCGAAGCATTGGCGAAAAAGCGACCGAAAAACCTTGTCGGTAAAAAGCTCCGGCAAAGTATTGTCCAGACCCTGCGGCTGCAAAACCAGATACAACAGCACCGGGAAAATCCGGTTCCGGAATACAACATTTTGCGCATACAGTGGCCAAGCCGTAAGTATCCAAAGCGCCGGGTGACGTTTTATGCAGTCGAATCCGAACCGGGGATTCACGTTCTGGTATATCGACTTAGCGACGAAATACTGATGTCGCGCCCGCCCAAAGGACAGAAACGGGCGATTCTATATGTGGCCCATCAGTCCAGTGATGCCGAACTTCGTGAAGAGCCGCTCATCGCGGAACTGCTTAAGGCCGAGCCGGACTCGGCGTTCTATGCCTGTGATGTACGCGGTATCGGCGAATCACAGCCGGACACA
>DAOVXR010000103.1 GCA_030636065.1 Sedimentisphaerales bacterium
GAATGCACCATTTCCTTCAAGAGCATATATATATCCCGCCATCGAAATGCGCCTGACGTTGGCCATGCACACCACGGAAGACCCCGACTCGCGCGCTCTGTTTAACGCCGGCATAAGTATAGCTAACAAAATCGCTATGATTGAGATTACCACCAGTAGTTCAATTAAGGTAAAGCCGACTTTCAACTGACGGTTATGTCGCATTCTTACTATGTCCCTATTTATTGCAGTTGGCTGAAATAGTTATCTTTCCCTTATAATCGTGCCATCTCGAGCGCTTTGGTTGTTGTGTAATATTTCGTGATCATATTGGGCACTTCCCAATCGGGGAGCTTGCCGTCCACAAGATATTTCAGATAACATTTCGTAACTTCACCGAAATGCGATTCATGTCCGATATGGTATTGGTCGGATATCCGGATATGCCAGTGGTCGTCTTTTTTTGCGAGATCAACACCGGGATATTTCGCTTGCAATGTTTTCACGGCCTTTTCCAACGCCTTGCTTAGATCACTCACATCGGCCCCTTGCGCCGGCTCGACATACAGTTCCGGACGATAGTTCTCTTCCCGGCCCTGCCGGATAACCACATTGGCATTGGACCCTCGCATAACCGAATAATGCGTATCGCCCGCGCCTTCCGGAGCCTGATAATCCCAGACCACGGATATTTTGGTGTGAACACCACGAATAGAATAAACCATCTCTCCGTTGCAATAACACGGCAGAACCCCATCCGAGTTAAGATTCGTCTTCAAATAATCCGGGAAATCATCATGACCTGTTACCTTTGCAAACTGTTCACGGGTAATCAGAGTCGGCCATCGCCGGGCCTTTTTCATATCGATTTCCTTTTCGCCAATCACTTCACCGGGGAAGCACTCCCACATTACCATATCCACCAGATGAGTTGTAACATCGGTAATACCTTCTCCCTGTTGCGTGGTGTCAAAATACCACATCGGGCGTTTCAGCGGATTGCCCGCCACAGTTTTAAACAGATGATGAACACTCTCTTTCACCACGGCCGGTTCATCCACCGAGCCTTTTTGCAGGTCCCCGAACACTTCTTTCATATTTGCCAGTTCTTTTTGGAGTATTGTTGTTATCTCGAACCGTTCGGTCATAATATCATATACCAGTACTCCATTTTTTTTTGCCAACTCAAACGCTTCCAGCAACAGGCCATATCCTTCCTTGTTGACACACATCGGTTTGTCCGACAGAACATTCAGGCCTGCTTCTGCGCACTTTTTAATATATTCGGCTTTTTTCCTGTTATTGCCTGCCAACACAACCACATTGCCCGGCTTGTCCGCCAGCACCTTTTCCAAATAATCCACACCCGGATAAACCTTTGACTGCCAGTTGGTCGGATTTTCCGGACGGCTGTTAAAACCTTTTATCCGCTCCAGATGATCCATAACGTCCTGCCCATCCGGCGCATACACGCATACATCCGGCGAGACCTGTTCGTACATGGTCTTTTGCACAAGTGCCGCATGAAAATGACCCGGATCGACAGTTATAATCTTTACTTCACCTTTAGTACCTGTAAATTTCATCTTTTGCCTTTCTTTAAAGTCGAATATTCACTAACTTTCCAACCCGTTCACTCTTTTACCCATTCACTCTTCCACTAAATCGCCGCTATAACTCCTTTTACATAGCCGACCGATTCCGCCAGGCCCGCCAGCGGATCCGCAGCGTCCTTCTCATATTCGAACGAGACGATTCCCGTATAATTAATCTTTGTCAGGGTTCGTATAAATTTGGGGATATCTATGACGCCCCTGCCGATCTCCACAGTCCTGCCTTCTTTGGCCGCCTTGGAAACATCTTTTATATGTACATCAATAAGACGATCAGCATATTTCAATACCGACTCAGATGGGTCAACACCTGCACGTTGCGTATGGCCGATGTCGTTGCACAGTCCGATCCGGCGATCAAGGTGTTTTATCTTTTTATATGCGCTGCCCGGCGTCGGATAAATCTTGTCTGTCGGCCCGTGGTTGTGAATCGCCACCATTATATCATATTCTTTCACTTTCCCTTCCACTATTCCAAGAACATCCGGCACAGGCACCCCTACAATCATCTTCATCCCAGCCGCGCGGGCATATTCGAATGCCTGATGAACCGCCTTTTCATCTTTCATATAAATAACGCCGCCACCATATAGTTCGATGCCGGTTTTTTTGATGGTTTCTGTCGCTTTTATGATTTCTTCCAGCGTGCTTTCCAGCGGCAGATGGAAGCTCTTTAGTGCGATATATTCCAGCCCAACGCGTTTGGTCATTGCCAGGGCTTCCTCCAGCTTGAATTTACGCAACGAATACGAAGCCAATCCCAGCTTGAATTTTCGGACGGCCTTTTTGGACGCGATTTGTCCTGTTCTGGTTTGCATCTGACAGCTTCCGGTCGTCGCAACCGCCGCCGTTAGTCCCATCGATTGTAAAAATCGTCTTCGATCTTTCAAACTCATGTTTTACCTCCAAATCTTATGTTTCCGCAACAGCGACTATTTAACAATTAGACACCGGCTATTATGACGTAAAATCAGGATATGTCAACGATATGTCGCGTGTTTCAGGAATAGCGTCGGGTGGCAGCCACCGAGTCTTCGAGGTGGATGGTTCATCGGGTGGCGTGCTTTAAGTTGAATAGGGTGCCACGGCCATCTTGGCCGTGTTCTATCACGACGGGTGGCAGTTCCGTAGCAAGCGTAGCCCGGGAAAAAGCAGGTCGGGCCATGCCCGCCATTTCTTTTGCCGGGGTGGCAGCGTCTGTCCAACAGGACAGGCGATGGCAACTTATTCTGTTACAGCCAGTCTGATTTAACCTGGAAATACGACCAGGGCGAATAGTCATCGGACACAAGGTATCGTCCCGCCAGGACTGTGCCGATATCACCATAAGCCGCTATTCCGAACGTCGGCGCATTGTCCAGCACATTTCCGAACAGCACCATACCGATCTTGCCTGTCTTCATCTGCTCCAATGACGGCTGATTATCCGGATTGTCGTCGAAAACATCATAATCGCCTTCGTTCACGGGCACTATTCCCCCTAACACATAGCTCCCGGAGACACGGCCCATAGCCAACAGGTTTCCAATTTGCCAGCCGGAAACCACGCTGTCATCACCACCGCCGAGTTGCCCGTCCGCTCCCAAATCATACCCCGCCAGGATGCGCGAATTGTCCATATCGCCCAGACAATACAGCAACCCCAATTTTCCTTCCACCACCACATTAGCGTCATTCATTTCGCCGACCATGAACATACTAATATTAGCAGCGCTGACCTCGCCGCGGAAATCAGATAGAAAAGCGATGAAGGTGCCTAGGTCGCCGCCAATCTCGAAATCAGCCGCCACCGTTCCACCCAGACCGGTAAAGCTCATCATGCCGACATTATCATCGACCTTGAAATGTCCGCCGGCTCCGTAGCTCTTTGCCATAAAGCTCGACACGCCGCCGTTCACCTCGATATCACTGTTCTCGCCGATCTCGCCAGCCATGACAAACGCACCCGAAATAGAGGTGTTATTGATTAATATATCCGCCCCACCCTCGATGTTACCCAACATCAGCAGCCCATTCAGCATCTCAAGGTCTATTTCGTTGCCTGTCGGGTCATCTTCGAGTCCGTCATCGTTCATATCACCGTCGATCGAGACGCTTTGCATTATGATGCTGTTGACCAGACCGCCGCTAATCCCTCCGATCCGTGCCCCCTGCCAAGGCCCCAGCACCAGCAGTGTCGAAGTCGTGTTGGTGCCCGTCAATTCTAGCAGGCCGATATCGCCATCACTCGCGGCACTCGGATACGCAGTTACCTGACCACGCCCGACAAGAATAACACGCACCATCCCGTCTGTGCCGTCCGGTCCTAATGGCCAATTTATCGTCGTTCCTGTTATGGCGTCGGCCTGCTGCGCGAAATACGTACTGGCCAACAAATCAATCGTACTGACTGTTTCTTCTTCACCGCCAAAATCACTAATGGTTATGGTTATTACCGGCGGTGTTACCTGCGGGTCCTTACTGTCAAACATATTCGCCGCGTAGAAAGTTACACTTACTTCATACTCCTCGCCGCCCTCCAGTACGCCATCTGTCGGCAGTTCACTCGTGTCCATACGGAAATAGCTCGAATTCACTTCGATGCTTTCCATACGCATATCACTGCCGCCGTCATTGCTGATTATAAAGCTCTGCGTAACCCTGGAGGTCGGACTGACTATAATCGGATCGCCGAAATCAAGTTCATAACGATTATCTTCCGGATCAACCAGCGTTAACTCATCACCGCTGATAGTAACTTCGCCCGGCGTTGCTCCTTCACCCGTCAGGTAAATCGTCCACTCCGGATTATTCGGGTCGTCGCTGGTAATTACCATCGTACCGTTGAAATCACCGATACCATCCGGTATAAATCCAACCGTTATCGATTCCGAACCGCCTCCACCATCCAGCGTTATCGCCCCACCCGTGAACTCCTCTATCGAGAACACGCCCGCCGGATTATCTATTGCAGATAATGCCCAGCTTGTAATCGACAAATCGCTGCTGCCGGCGTTGGTAACGATAATCTCAGTCTCGATGGTTTGCCCCTGTCCCAGCGATCCGAAGTCATAATCCCCACCGTTGAGAATCGTACTACCCTCATCATCGGTTACATTCAGGTGCTGCCCGAAGGCCTCACCCTTTAACCTTACCGAGTCGTATTTTAAATTGCCGGACTCATCGTAGTAATAGACATTTAGCTTTCCAAATTCGGCACCCGCCGACGTTGGCGTGAACATCACGGTAATCGTATATGGATCGTCTCCGTAGGGGATTAATATGTCGCTGGGATCGTCGATATTTTCGTCATATGGGTTTTCCGGACTGACATCGAATACATCATCCGGATTGTCGGCAAACCAGAACTGCTCCAGAATCACATCAGCCCCGCCGATGTTTTTCACCTGGAATGTCTTTTGTATCGGCTGATCGATATACGTACTGCCTAAATCCAGCCGGGTGGTAATCTGCTCTCCGGTCTCGGCATCGATTAGTTCGATCATCGGAATCGCGGGTACCGCCAGCCCCACCACCTCGATATTGTAGATCATATCCTCCAGGTCCCGGTCATCACTACTGATTTGCAGCATTGTTTGCAGTTCGATAACATCCAATTCATCGCCTGGCTCAGCCGCCGGCGCATCGTATGTCAGCGTTACTTCCATCGATTCGCCCGGTGCGAGTACTTCGGTTTCGATATAAGGCTCGACCCGAAGATAATGGACCTGACTGAATTCCAACACACTCGTAAGGGTCAGATTACTACTGCCGTCGTTGCTTATGGTCGCGATGATCGATTTAGTTTCACCTTTGATCACACTGCCGAAGTCAATCCTGCCGCCTTCCTGACTAAGCACATCGAACCGCGGCACTTCTTCGTCATCGACCTCGATCAGGATATTGGCGCCACCGACGCCGTTACCGGTCAGACGAACCACCACCAGCTCGCTCCCCGACACATCACTGGTAATATACATCGCCTGATCATATACCATATTATCAGTCGGTTCGAACACGACCAGTAAGGTCAGATAATCACCCGGATTCAGTATTACATCATCGTCCGCGCCTGTATAATTGCTCGACGAAACGATTTCTTCGATATATGTACCGTTGAGCTGGAACCGACCGGCCACTGCGCCGGCCGTACCGTCGGCAGCCTGAACCGGGACGTAAAATATACCCCCGGCGACAATCCATTCCTGAATAGCCAGAGGCGATTCACCTGTGTTACGCAGAACTACTTCCTGAGTTTCCTGGGGTACGCCTAAAACCATCTTCAGCCCACCGTCACTGTCGCCCGTAGCGCCCGCGTCTGCGTCCCAGTCCCCGTCGCTCGCTTGCGGGTCTTCCACATCTTCTACATACCGCCATTCGCTCTCGCCCGGATCAAGGCTGAAGTTATGACTGTCGGACCCGATCACGATGTTGTCCAGCAACAACTGCCCGGCGCCTCCTCCCCAGCCCAGGCTTGAGGACAATTCACCACGAATGGACAATATATGCTCACCGACTTCCAGATCGCTCAACGTCAAATTCACCGTCTCGTAACCGCTGTCCTGCGTATCGCCCCCTTCTATTTGATAATCACCCGCAACGGTTACATCCACACCATCTACACTGACAATCATATCAAGCGTCTGGCCGGCCAGAAGTCTCTCGCCAAGCAACTGCCGATAGTCAAAACTCAGTTCCACATCCCCCGCCGCATCGACCGTGAACTCCTGTCGGAAACGGCCCGTCAAATCAGACAATCCGCCGCCGTCGATTATCGAATCCTCGAACACCAGCCGGTAATTATCATCATCAACTTCAAGCTCCGATTCGCTGACCACCTCTACCTGCAGACTCACCTCGTAGAAATGCGAGAATGGATGTTTAGGACTCGGATGTCC
>DAOVXR010000123.1 GCA_030636065.1 Sedimentisphaerales bacterium
CAAAACAGAACCGGCAGACATCCTGATCGTCGGTCAGTGGCGCCATGGTCATCAGTCCGACAATCTGTAAATTGGGTAGGGTTTCTACTTGCTCGGCCAGCGCCTTAACCGCCCCGACCGCAAGGCCGTATTTTTGTTTTTCCTGGCTGGTGTTGACCTGTAGGAATATTTTGATTTTGTCGTTCAGTCCCAGCCTTGCTGAGGCGGTATTGATCTCTTCCGCCAGTCGCAGCGAATCGACTGAATGGATGTATTTCACCAGGGGCAGAAGCTGTTTCACTTTATTGCGCTGAAGATGGCCTATCATGTGCCACTGTGGGGTATCTTGTTTTTGTTCTGTTGTGATATTCGGCAGCACCAGATGCCTGCCGGCGAATTCCCTGATCATGGTGTGGTGCTGGATAAGTTCCTGGACGCGGGACTCAGCCAGGTCCAGTTGCTCTATTTCCAGCAGGGTACGGATGATATCGATATCTACAGTCTTGGTTACCGCGATCAGCCGTACTCGCGCCGGGGTCCGCCTGGTACGCAGACATGCCTCGGCGATGTTACCTTTTATTCGCTTGAGATTCTCGGCGATTTTTTCTTTTATCCCTGTTTCCATTGGCCTATGGTTACCTTTTCGCGTCAATTATCATGGTCAGCCACTATACGTTCACCAACGAACAGAGATTCTAACATAAAACAGCGATTGCTTGCAAGGTCTTTTCAACATAGTATTATTGAGTACAATAAGCAACTACCTATGAATAATGCATCACGAAATCATCAGGAAGAAGCGGACGACCGTTATCGAGTGGGAGCGGTCAGCTTTTTCAATGCCCGGCCGTTGATTTACGGCCTGGACAGCCACTCCCGTGTCCTGCTACAGCCGAAGGTGCCTGCCCAACTGGGCTGCGATCTAAATAGTGGCGATATTGACGTCGGATTGGTCCCGAGCATTGATTATCAAACCAGCCGTAGCGACTGGCTGATTTTACCGATTGCCGCTATCGGCTCGGAGGGTGAGGTACTTACGGTCAGGGTATTTTCACAACAGCCGCTCGATGAAATCGATTGTTTGGCCTGCGATACTGATTCGCATACTTCCGTCGCTTTGGCCCGGATTATATGGCATTTGCGATACGGCTGTTCTTTGGCTGTCAAACCGATAGGGGACGTCAAATCCGAATCGGCGATTCTGCTGATCGGCGATAAGGTACTGGGACAGTTGGGCCGTTGGCCGCATGAGCTGGACCTCGGAGCAGTCTGGACGCGGCTTACTTCGTTGCCGTTCGTCTATGCGTTTTGGGCCGTACCGTCCGGGACGAACGCGGACGTACTGGTGGAAATCTTACAACGGGCTTACCGGGAGGGTATGGCGAATATCGATGATATTATCGAGCGTTACGCCGGGCAACACGGTTTTGATAATGAAATTGCGCGCCGATATTTTGCTGATAATCTCGTATTTGATTTCGGCGCACGACAGCGGCAGGGACTGACTCGTTTTTATGAACTGGCTTATCAGTTACAATTGGTTCCTCAACAGCGACCTTTGCGATTTTGCCCATCGTCGTTGGATGACATGTTTTACATCGGGGGTTAGTCAGACAGCATGGGCTGAAGCCCATCCTACGGAACTGCGGAACTTGTTGTCATCCGATTATCGGACCAATAGCATAGTTTTTCCGATTTTGTAACCGTTCACACTTTTTGTCCGCTTGTGGCGGACTTTCTTTTGCCCCTTCGGGCCTAATAACCGTGAACGGTTACCTGTTTTTTGTCATTGTCGAAACCTTTTGCCACAACACATCAATTTTTCCGGTTTATGTGTCGATAATGATAAAATTGCAAGACTGGAATAAATTTTAACACAGGAGATAGTACAATGAGGCAGCAGTTCCGAATTTTGACATTTGTAGTACTAACAGGTATGTGTTTCGGCAGTGTCGGCTGTCTGCCGTCTAATCCGAAGGATATCGAGGCGTTTCTCAAGCCCTACGAGGTGGACGTTAATGCCACGAATTATATCCTTCATCCGCCGGACGAAATCGAAGTCCACTGCGCAAAGGTGCCTGAAATAAACCTGCAACGCCAGATTATTCGTCCGGACGGCAAGATTTCGTTCGAGTCCCTGGGCGAAATCAAAGTGGCCGGCAAAACCCCCGCCCAGGTTGCGGCTCTACTGCATAACAAGGCTGAAGATTTGTATAATTTGACAGGCCAATCGCCTGTGGATGTGCGAGTAACCGCATTCAGAAGTAAGGTCTATTACGTTCTCGGCGAGGTGGCGAGACCCGGACCACAGGTGTACACGGGGCGGGATACAGTATTGACAGCGGTAGCCTCCGCTGATATTCTTATTACCGCGTGGGAAGAGAATATGCGGGTAATCAGGCCGTCAGAGAAAAAAAACCAAAAGCCCCGGATATTTAAGGTGAACCTGCAGGATATGATGATCCGAGGCGATACCAGCACAAATGTTCTGCTGCAGGAAGGCGATATTATATATATACCGCCGACAGTTTTAGCGGCGATAGGCAATGTAGTAGCCGAGTTCGTGCGTCCGATAGGGCTGGCACTGTCACCAGTACTTACCGCATCGCGGCTCTCAGGCGGCGGCTATTGACGTAAATATCTTACTCTGTAGAATTAAACATTATAGAATAATAGTAAGGCTAAAAAACCGCGTGGGTCAAAGCCCCACCCTACAAGACCCCCGCTTAACAGCAGGGGCTGGTAAAGAACCCGTGAACGGTTACGAATAGTGTGTAACAAATGCGTAAACAACGGTTACTAAAACTGATTCACCTGCTGGGCACAATATGGTTCGCTCTTTGCGCGGTGTATATATTAATCCTTGGACTTCGTCAGGCGGGAGTGAAATGGTGGCTGATATTTTCTCTGTCAGGACATTCGGCGGTCATTTTTTTCCTGATGGTGAGTGTGTATCTGTTCGCTGTTTTCAAGGGCGCAGCCCGAAGCCGAAAAATAGAACAGGAGTACCCGCTAAGCTCTACCAACTATTATATGGCTTTCTACGATATGGTCCCTTTTCTGGGGGGCCTGGCGGGTCTGTCAGGCATTATAGGAATGCGCAGCGTGTCAGAATTTTTTATGGAACTGTCTTACGCGACACTCGGTGCGACTTTTTTAGTGTGGATAATTATCGATCCACTGATAGGGTTCATCGAAACACTGTTACCCGGCAGCCGGCGACACCGCAGTGAACGACTAACCCAGGCTCGCGTCGAGCGACAAAAACAACAGCAAGACCGCGAACAACTACTCGCGGACCTGGAGATGAAAGAAAAAACAATGCACCGCGAACGACAAGCTAAATTGAAACCGCTGTCGGCGCGACTCCTCAAATTGGCTCAAGACTCCGGGAACAACTATAAACAAAAAGAAAGTGAAGCTATGGATATTGGTGTGAAGGCATGCCAGATCGGGGGGCTGGACTGCATGCGACAACTCCATGAGATGACGATGAAACAATTCAAGTCCAAAGATCAGAATACACCACAGATAGATTATATCACTCAGTGGTGGGACGGCATCGGCGGCTGGCTCGGCCGGCCACTGGGCAAAAAAGGGATACTATAGTTCGCCTTATCGACACCAATAACAGTGGTGAGAAAAATACTGCTTTTAATAGGTCTTTTTCTAATAGCAAAATTCCAGTAATAAATATATCGTGATAATTGACGCGATTTTCAAGGTATATGCAATCTCTATTTCATATAAGCCAAACAGGTTGTGGGCTGTAATCTCCGTGGTCTGTTCTGCAACTTTATAGTATAACTGGAGTTACGAAATCGCAACGCCGGCATTTCGACATGAGATGAGTATATAATATGTCTGATATCAATTTTGCGGAAAACCCTTATTTTGGACAACAATCGATGAGGAGTAATTTTGTCGCATATATAAAAAACTTTGCGTGAGCGAACCGGAAATGGAAATAGTAGAAAATGTCAAAAAAATTGTTTTTTTGCCTTGTCAAAACAGGTAAAATCTGGTATGAGTGACGACATAGGGTTTGTGGAAGAGATAGAAGTTTTTGTTCGAATTGGGTAGTGTTTATTCTTCGACAAGTAAATAATCAGCGGGACCATAAGGTCTCGTTCACGAATAAATGGCATGGCATCCGTACCCACCTCTTACCCCGACCGAACAAGCGGGTGTCGTGTCATTTTTTATTTTTAAAACTATTGGTCGGGAAAGACAGAAGCACCTCTCTGGAATACAAAAAGGTGGCACCCAACAAATAAACAGAGTGTCCTATGAAATGCTGTGTGCGGTGGCTGATTGTTCCGAGGGTTTGAGGGGCCAATGTTCGGGATGGTTGGCAGCGGTTTTAAGAAGAGCTTCGACGATTTCCGGATCAAGCCGATTTCCTGCGCAAGCGGATATCTCCGCAATCGCTTCATCATGAGAGAATGCCTGCCTATGCGCACGATCAGAAGTGACGGCATCGAAGATGTCAGCCGCGGCGAGGATTCGTGCGCCAAATGGGATGTTCTTGCCGGCCAGGGCGTCCGGGTAACCGGTACCATCGAAATTCTCATGGTGATGTTTTATGATATTCAGTTCATGGTTAAATATTCCGACTTGAGAAATGATACGAACACCGGTAGTCGGATGCTGTCTGATGACAGCCCTTTCCTGTTCAGTCAAGGGTGTGGATTTTGTCAGAATACTACCGGGAACACCAATCATACCAATGTCATGCAGCAGAGCAGCAGTTTTGATTGTCTCGATCTGCTCCGACGACAGGTTCATCTCCCGTGCGATATATTCGGCATATACCTGAACATTCTCCGCATGATTCGCGATAAATGGATCTTTGGCGGCTATGGTCTTGCTTAACGCGACGATACTGCCTATCGCCTGTGAACGAAGACGCTTTTCAAGGTTGTGAATTTCGGTTTGTAAATCGGAGGCATCGTCGTTTTTCTGCAGCGATTCTTCTTCCCCATTTTGGATATCGTCCCAGCGAACAACACAATTTCGGCCCCGGCTCTTGGCGGCGTAAAGAGCTTTATCCGCATTGTTCACCAACTCATATGGGTCAGGAAGAGTGGCGGCGTCCATTGCGGCTGTACCGAGACTGACAGTAAGATTAAGTTGTTCGGCGGATATGTTCCATTTGTAACTTTGAATAAAAGAACGTAATTTCTCGGCGGCACGGACGGCATGGTCGATGTCGGTACCGGGCAGGCTAACAATAAACTCCTCACCACCATATCGTGCCGCAAAGTCGAGCGGATACAAATTATTTTTCAAAATCGCGGCGAGTTGTTTGAGAACATTATCTCCACCGATATGTCCGTAGGTATCGTTGACACTCTTGAAAAAATCAATGTCAATCATAAATAAGGAGAGTGGTGTGTTTTTCTCCGATGACTCAATAATCTGCCGCTCGAAAATCTCGAAGAAATGACGACGGTTGGCCAATCCGGTCAGTGGGTCCGTATTGGCCTGGGTGAGCAACTCCTCCTGGAGATCAAGCATCCGCAGAATTGCGCCCACGCGGGCACGCAATTCACCAGGGTTCAGGGGCTTGAAAATATAATCAATGGCGCCCAATTCCAATCCGGTGATTTTATCCTCAGCGGTATCCCTCGCTGATACGAAGATTATCGGAATCGAGGCGGTGCGAGTATCGGACTTCAATCTCCTGCATAATTCGTGCCCGTCCATATCAGGCATTATAATGTCCAGGAGGATTACGTCAGGTTTTTCGTTGTAAGCTAACTCAAGCCCGTCCAGGGCATTGTTAGCCATCAGCGGCACCACACCCATCTTCTCCAAATACACTTTCATCAGGATCAGGTTGGTCTGATTGTCGTCAACGGTCAATATTTTACGTGATTTCTTCTGATTCTCAGCCATAAGCTCCCACAGTATCAGTGCAATAAAGACGAC
>DAOVXR010000166.1 GCA_030636065.1 Sedimentisphaerales bacterium
GGCAGCGTCTGATGTAATCATCAAGAGACAGGCGATGGTATTAGTCCCGTAGGATGGGCTTCAGCCCATGCTGTCTAACTAAAATGCGCCGTTCGTATCATGCTTATAATCGTAACAAAGTTAAAACATAACCTTCCCGGCTTTTTGCGAGCGAATCGCTGGTTTATCATCTTCTTTATCGCAGCCCTGTTCTGCGACGCCGCCACTACCAGCTATTTCATGCAACGCCATGGCCCGGACGCTGAACTCCATCCCGTCATTCGCCTAATCTCTCAATCCCTGGGTCCTTATTTGGGGCCTCTGCTGGGCTTTCTCGGCAAGGCTGTCGCCGGCTTGATCATCGGGCTATATCTGTGCAAATGGGCGCCATATATTTTTATTACTGTTACTATTATCTCTTTTTGGGCTGCCTGGTATAACATCTGGGGTCATAAACTCGATTATTTCCCCAACATCTTTAACCTTTGCCCTTGGTAATATGGATACACTCTATTGACTCTGTTACTGTAATAGGTTACATTGTAGTGGAGTATTAATACTCCGGTTAATAACAAAGCCATTTCGATTATTGTTACAGGGCATCATTTTCTCGGTGCAGGAGAACACAAGCTATGAGACTGCTGGTCAAACGTGGTTATTCTCTTTTGCACGATATGCGTTTTGTGGACGGCCCCATTTATATAGGCCGGCTATCCAGGTGCAAGGTCTATCTGCCTGACCGAAACGTATCTCGCCAACATGCCGTGATTTACACCACTGACGACGGTATCTGGATGGTCCAGGACCTCGAATCCGCTAATTGCACAACCCTTAACGGGCGGCCCATTTCCAAGATGCCGCTTCATGAGGGTGATACTATTGGCATAGCCGATTTTGCGATTGAAGTACATTTCGAGTTGGAAAGCGACCTGCGACCCCAAAGCACTCCGCTTGAGATGGACGATACCATCATGGATTCCAGGGTTGAAATTCCTACTATCTTTGAGACTGCGCGTGAGGGTAGTAAGCCTCTTCATATCAGCTCAAAGCGGCTGCATGATTTTTACCAGTTCGTCCTGGCACTGTCGAAAAAAGACGATCAGGAACAATTGTTGACCGAGCTGACAAAAATCCTGATAGAGCAATTCTCGGCTTATAATGTTTGGGGTGGTTTGCGAGAAATGACCAATGGCCCACTCACCTGTTACTGTGGCCGAAATCGCAATGGTGAGCAGATTCCACTTGAGGCTTTACTGGGCAAAAACATCATCAAACAGGCCCTGGCAAATGAAAATTACATTCTTCTGCCCAATTTTACCGATTATTTCGAACCAAATGACAGCAAGGCAACCGGGCTGGCCCAGATAAAATCCGCTATGGCTGCTCCCATTTTCTCACCTGTCGGTGTCTTTGGCGTTATTTACATCAACAACGGCATCGACCAGATAGCGTTTAATCGCCACGATATGGATTACCTTACCCTGTTGAGCGTCTATGTTGCCGCTTTGGTGGAACACATCGCCTGATTACATTTTGTCTTGTCTGTACGTGGGAAAATTGTGGATAGATTGTGTGTAAAAATTTCGGCTATAAATGCTGATTTTGTGATTTAGCTCACGAAATGCTCATAATAGGGGCAGACAGCGACATTGGCCTATGTCGTAACTGCTTATACTGGCAAGAATAAACCACCATATCACTAATCCCCCAATTCCTGTGGCTTTAGATTGAAATGAATCCCGTTATGAAGGCCAAATTGGCTAAATCGGCTGTCCCCGGCCTGGGGTGCGGAAATCCGTTTGTGGATAACTCCGAAACCCTGCCTGAATTATAGTCGCCGATTCACTTAAGTCCTTTAGTGAAAAATCCTTACAACCGATATAACCGGCACAAAACCTATGTCAGGCTAAACACGGAGTCGTCCATAATATGCCCGCAATAGAGACACGCGGCATGGCGGTGGGAGACCATGCGATTGCATTGAGGACATTTCATTGCGTGGGATCGTTGATTCTTGCCGTCCAGTGTTCCGTCACGCATATCGATAGCGTAAAGTTTCTCATTAAGCTCGTCATCAGTAAGCCGAAGTTTCTCGCGGATAAGTTCCCATAAAGCCTCGTTAATCAGCAGAGCTTTGGCAATATTGTTTTCGAGAATTTTAATACGACTACGCAGATTACCCGCTTCTGTTTCGGCCTTTCTGACCTGGCGTTTTGCTTCGTTAGAAATCATATAAGCAGCCGGGGAAAATATATTTATTGGGGGGCTCATGGGGTACTCCTATCGTTAAAAATTTGTTCAATAAAATTCTTATGAGCTTGCCTATTTTGACATTTTTTTACTGATTTCACTTTTACTCGAAACGTGTTCATTTATGATTAAATTATGTCGAAAACCCGTCGTTTTGGTTAAAAAAAAATTGCCGCTGGTCGGTAAAATGCAAAATATTAACGGTTCTCGAACAAAGTCGGACAAAGTAAGCACAAAACGGATAAAAGTTCAAATCCCGTTTCGTACCCAAAATATGGACTTATGAAAGAAATATTCCAATTGAAATACCGTGTTTATCCGGCGCCGACCCTTGTCAGAACAGTTTGGTTTTGACGCCTTTTTTCTTCCACTGGGCCAGCAATTCTTTGAGTTCTTTGAGAGTGAGGTTAAGATTTTCGGTAGCGTCGGTCAGGGCTTCATAGAGCCGCGGATCGTTGAAGGCTCGGCCGACAGCACCTTTTCCATCGGTAATATTCGTGATAATTCCGTTCAGGCTGCTTAGGGTTCGGGCCAGTTTGTCGGCGGTGTTCTGGATTTTATCAGAGACTTGTAGAAGCGACGTATTGGCCTGCTCGGTGAATTTGCCGATACTACCGGCGGTTTCCGTACTCTTTTCGATAAGGGTCCCGGCCGCGGTAGTAACTTCTTTAATCGTGGCAACAGTGTCGCGGATGTCGTTCGAGAGGGTAGCAAAGTCGGCCAACCCTTTTTTGACATTCCGTTGAACTTCGACATCACCAAGTATGACATTAAGATATTTAAGGGACTTATCGAGACGCATAACAGCAGTGGTTACGTTGGCGTGAACCTTGTTGGGATCGCTTTGATCGACTACATGGGGAGGCATAGGCGTCAGTTGTCCCTTGAGTTGGCTACTCAGGTCGGTCAAAGAGGTAATCAAACTGTCGAGTTTGCGCTGGGTGCCTTCGGAAACAAATTCGCTCGCTTCAGAAACAACGCCCTTGAATTGATCGGCGTCCTTAATCATTTCAACAGCGGCGGGGCCTTCCAACGCAAGGTCCACGAAGTTGCCGCCCAGTCCGCGACGATATATTTTAGGGATGATGTTAGCAGGGACAGGATAGTCCCTGGAGCAGGCGGCTATAATTACGACCTGATAATATGTTTTTTCAGGATCATGCAAGTCCTTCAGCAGGGCCGGCGGATTAACCTGTATGACTTTGCCAACTCTATAACCCCGAAAGAGTACGGGCGTGTTCTCCTGAATGCCCGGCGCCTCGGCGAAAGAGATTTCGATTTCACAGGCGCCGTATCGACTGACGAATGTCGGCAGGTCTCCGAATTTAAAGACCAGCCAGCCGAGAATTATAAACCCAAGAATAACAAAGACGGCCACAATAATATTGCGTCGATTTTCGTTCATAACACTGTACCTTATAACAAAACTTTTATCTTGCATATGCGGGGAAATTATTAATCCGCTATTTATAAAACTACATCGCCTGAAATTTTAATAAGCTCTCGAAATAATCCCAATCATCTGGTTGATCTTTAAAACTTGTGTATTTTTCTTTCGTGTTAATCCTGAAATGCTGTCCTTCTTTTATCACGAGTCCGCCAAACAAATTTTTGTTTTCGTCTTTAATAAATTGTTGCAATGCCTCGCTTTTGAGTTTGTTGTCATCCTCATTATAGCCACTTGCTTTGGTATCAAATATCCCGAGCCTGCCATCTTTAAATAGGACTAAAAAATCGGGCTGAAAGGTTGATTTGCTGTTATATTTTATCCCGAAGTTCAAAGCCATATGTTCACTACCATTCTGCCACCACCATTTAACAGCGTCTTTTTTACCCTCCAGGTACTCTATAAAATCCTTTTCAATATTGCTGTCAACCTTCAAATAACATGGATCATACAGAGATAAGTTATAATCATATCTACTGTAAGTGTACGGATTGAGATTTCTGCTTTCAGAAATTTTCCATTCTTCATTCCATTCCTCTATTTCTTCAATTTTCTTGTTTATTTCTTCATCTTTTACCGGCTTATAAGCTCTTGTTGCCTCATCGAACAGTTTCGAGAAAGTTTCAGCATTGTTAAGCACAATATTTTGAATGTAAACAATATCTGCCCCATACGATTGTATGTTAAGATATTTATCAAACCAACAATATAATGCACTATAAACCGTTGTAATAGATCTTTTTGGTGCAAAACCATTCAGATTACTTTTAATTAATAGAATAAAAAAATTTCTTAAGTCATCTTGCGATAAATTTGCGTTCATTAATGTAGCTTTTGAAAATAAATCTGCCTCTTTGCCTGAAATTTTATCTTCCGGCAACTTATCGAACAATTTCACATCAAGAGATTTATTTAAAATAATTTCATCTTTATTATCCAGATTTTCAAGGTCTATTTTCCGGATGACTCTCTTTTTGTTTTGCTCGAAAAATTCCGTCACATCTGTTTTTAAGCCGAAATATTTACAAAATGTTTTATCCAAAACCTTATAAAAGCTTAAGGTAATATCACCGAAATCCACTCTGTTGCGATAGTACGATTTCAATTTCA
>DAOVXR010000074.1 GCA_030636065.1 Sedimentisphaerales bacterium
CATGGCAATACTCCTTTCTTGGTTAGAGTTTGAAAAGAGTATAACCCAAACGGAAGGCTGTGTTTATATAGTTTTTTGAATTATGAAAAATCCTCAATACAGAAAAGAAAAGGTTTCGCTTCGCGAAGTTGTTAATTACAGGCGAGACTCCTGTGGTGCATTAACCTTTAGGCAAAAGGTGGCTGTGTGAGTGTAGTAGCAGTAATTCCCGCCCGATACGCGTCAACCCGATTTCCGGGGAAGCTTCTCGCAAAACAGACCGGCAAATACCTCATCCAGCACGTCTATGAACAGGTATGCCGGGCAAGTCTGATTGACAGTGTACTTATAGCAACAGATGATGAGCGGATCGGGACTGCGTGCGATGAATTCGGCGTGAAATGGCGGATGACACGAACCGATCACGAAAGCGGTACGGACCGGATCGCAGAAGTGGCGGCGGAACTGGACGCGGAAATTATTGTGAATGTGCAAGGCGATGAGCCGGAAATCGAGCCGGGCAATATCGATTGTTTAATCGAGTTGTTACATAATAATAAGCAGGCGGACATGGCAACATTGGCGGCGGTGTTCGGGCCGGATGAAGATATCGATAATCCCAACGTGGTTAAAGTAGTAACGAATCGGCAGGGCTATGCGTTGTATTTTTCACGCTGGGCAATTCCATACAAAAGAGATAAAGAAAGCGAACGCCCCGTCTATAAAAAACATATAGGGATTTACGCGTATCGCAAAGAAGTATTATTGAAATTGAGCAAGCTGGAAATGTCGCCGATGGAGTCGGCAGAGAAACTGGAACAATTGCGGGCGCTGGAAAACGGGATGATTATCGCAGTAGCTGAAGTGGAACACAGCGCAGTGGGAATCGATACGCCGGGGCAATATGAGGAGTTTGTAAGACGGTATAAGATAAAAGAGTTGTGAGAAGAAAAGAAGAATTCAGAAGAGAGAAAAGAAGAAATTAAGAAAGCAAAAGAGAAGAAAACCAATGACGAATAATGGAGAGTCACCCTACAAGACTTGATTATGTAAGGAATGTTATGAGAAGTCGATGGTGTCTGGTGATTATGATATTGGCGGCGGTGGTGTTCGCGGAATGCTGCCGGGGTGAGGTGGATTGTATTGTCGAAAAAACAAACGGGGCGAGTCCGTGGACACATCTTAAGTTTAAGGATGACGCGAAAGAATTTCAGTTTGTAATAGTCTCAGACAGGACAGGTGGGCATCGGCCGGGTGTGTTTGCCAAAGCGATGCGAAAAGTAAATCTATTGCAACCGGAGTTTGTGATATCGATCGGAGATTTGATAGAAGGATATACGAACGATAAAGAGAGAATCAGGAGCGAGTGGGATGAGTTCGATAATATCATTAAGCAACTGGATATGCCGTTTTTCTATGTAGCGGGCAACCACGATATCAGCAGCCCGGAGATGCTGGAAATCTGGCGGAAACGGCGAGGGCGGCCCTATTACCATTTCGTATATAAAGATGTGCTGTTTTTATGCTTAGACAGCGAAGGCGGCGCAAAGAAAATCAAAAAAAATCATATCGATAAAGACCAACAAGAATATTTTCGCAAAGTATTGAAAAAATATCGCGAGGCACGATGGACGTTGGTATTCGTACATCGGCCGATGTGGGAGAAGAATAAACCGAGCTGGTTCGAGTTTGAAAAGCTGCTGGGGGAACGAAAATATACGGTTTTTGCCGGTCATCGTCATCAATACGCCAAAAATATCCGTCAGGGCCGCAGCTATATCCGGCTGGGTACTACCGGAGGCAAAATACATGTGGGAGATGTGTCGGTCGGCAGGACTGAATCGATTTGCTTAGGAAGATTCGATCATATCGTATGGGTAACAATGACCGAAAAAGGGCCGCGGTTGGCGAATCTGACGCTGGATGGGATATTCAGCGAGGACGTTACAAACATATTATTGGCCGACGCTGTAACGGAAGTGAAAAAGAAAATCGATCAGGGCAAAGTAATTGTATGCTCACCGATAAAAATCAAAGGGAAAAAACTCGTCGCCGGCAAAACACAAATAAAGATTACCAACTTCGCATTTGTTCCTATGGCAGTCGAAGGAGATTTCAGAAAACACCAGCAATTGACAGTGAATCCGAATACCGTCGAGGAGTATCTGCTGCCCTATGCGAGCACGATAATAGATGTGGAGGTCAAGGCGGCTGAACCTGTAAAAGTGGAGGAAATATCACCACTTATCCTGGACTGCAATATTAGCTTTAAGGCGCCTTTCTACAAACCGGTTAAATGTAAGATAACGAATATTATTGAAATCGGTATATAAAGCCGGCTGTCAGGTAGCTGTGAAGAATCGGCCGCTGTTACCGTCCGAACCGATGCGAATGCGTATCTTCCGCAGACAGCGTGGGCAGCAACCCTCGTAAGCCGTCCCGTCCCGGTTGCGATAAATACGATTATAGACCTGGCAGCATTGGAACAAAACGCTGATAAAGGCCCGTCCGCCGGCACGGGGAACACTGATTTCAGCCTCGACAACATCCCCTTCAAACGAAGAGGGACCCTCAATCCGCCTACCGTCTATCTCCAGAATATAATCAGGCTCTTTTGGCATTTGTTCGCTACACAGAGTGTGCCTCCTATATTGCACATTAACAGATACTAATTTACCCCGCAACCATTTTGCTTTACAGGAATAAATCAGCGTTATATAATCTCTGCAGAGATCACAAGGTCTTTTTGAGGGATATGATCGATATGGCTGGAAAGATTATAATTAATGCTGAGCGATGCAAGGGCTGCGGCCTGTGTGTTATGGCTTGTCCGCGGGACTGCCTGATAATCTCCGGCCAGGCCAACTCGATGGGTTATTCGATCCCTGAAACCACAAATGCCGCGTGTACAGGCTGCGCGATGTGTGCTTTGATCTGCCCTGATTCGGCGATTGAGGTTTTTCGAGATGAACCTGCCAAAACGAGCAAATTGATTTCAACAAAGGATAAATCGTGACCGAGAAAATCCTTATGTGTGGTAATGAGGTCGTGGGCGAGGCGGCGATTCTCGCTGGGTTGGACGCCTACTTCGGCTACCCAATCACACCGCAAAACGAGCTGACCGCCTATATGGCGCGGCGGATGCCTGAAGAGGGCAGGGTGTTCGTACAAAGCGAAAGCGAAGTGGCAGCTATCAATATGGTTTTCGGGGCCTCGGCAACAGGCGTTCGGACGATGACAAGCTCGTCCAGTCCGGGGATAAGCCTGATGCAGGAAGGAATAAGCTATCTGGCCGGTGCGCAACTGCCGGCAGTAGTGGTCAATATGATGAGAGGCGGGCCGGGATTAGGGAATATCGCCCCTTCTCAGTCGGACTATTTCCAGTCCACTCGCGGCGGCGGCCACGGAGACTATCGCACAATCGTACTGGCCCCGGCCGGCGTACAGGAACTGGCTGATACTATGTATCTGGCTTTCGATTTAGCCGATTTATACCGCGTTACCGTTATCGTTCTGGGAGACGGATACCTCGGCCAGATGATGGAGCCGGTATCCCTGGAAAAAAGGCCACCGAGGGCAGACCTGCCGAGCAAGGATTGGACCCTTACCGGTGCCGAAGGTCGCGAACAGCGGATCGTCCGTTCGCTTTGGCTGGCCGAAGGTAAACTGGAGGAAATCAACCTCGAATTGCAGAAAACGTACCAAAAGATAGAACAAAACGAGGTACTCTATGAGGAATTCGGTATTGAAGACGCGGACATCGTAGTGGTGGCTTACGGAATTATGGCCCGGATTGTACGCTCGGCAGTAGATAAGGCTCGGCATGAAGGGATCAAGGTCGGCTGGATTCGCCCGATTACATTATGGCCCTTCCCGACTGAGCGAATCAGCCGTATCGCTGATGAACCTCGGATTTTTCTGACTGTGGAAATGAGCTATGGACAAATGCTCGATGATGTTATGTTGGCCGTAGCTGGTAAGTCGCCGGTATTGTTTTACGGCCGTGCCGGCGGCGCCGTACCAACCGTCAGGGAAGTGCTCAAGCAAATTGAGAAACTCGCTCTTCCCGCCGAAAACAAGTAGCGGTCAGTTGAAATAATTTTGCCGGGTTGTATGCCGAGGATTTGTACAAAAAACACCTCTCCGCCTTCGGCGGAAAGGTGCCACCGAGACGAGGATTTGTACAGAAGCACCTCTCTGAAATACAGAAAGGTGCCACCCAACTGTTGAACCCGTCATATTTAATTTAACTGACCAATAGAGACTTATAAATGAAAACTGTTTTTACTCGCACACCATCGATAAAAGATTGTGCCACGCACTACTGCCCAGGCTGTGGACACGGAATCGCGCACCGATTGATCGCCGAGACCATCGATGAACTGGGCATTCATGACCGTACTATCGGTATCGCACCGGTCGGCTGTGCCGTTCTGGCCTACAATTACCTTGACGTCGATATGATCGAGGTGGCCCACGGCCGAGCGCCTGCCGTTGCTACCGGTATGAAAAGGTGTCATCCGGACAAGATTATTTTTTCATATCAGGGTGACGGCGATCTGGCCTCTATAGGGGCTGCGGAAATACTACACGCCGCTCATCGGGCGGAACGGATAACGGTAATCTTTATCAACAACGCGGTTTATGGCATGACCGGCGGCCAGATGGCGCCAACCACACTTGAAAAACAGGTTACCCAGACCACACCACTCGGCCGGAACCATATCACTGACGGCTATCCGATGCAGGTCTCGGAAATATTGGCGGTACTGCCGGGAACGATTTATATTGAGCGGTGCTCGGTATATAACCCGGCAGAAATTCGCAAGGCAAAAAAAGCAATCAAACACGCCTTCGAGTTACAAATCAGCGATGCCGGCGGCTTAAGTCTGGTTGAAGTGCTTTCGCCGTGTCCGACTTACTGGCGAATGACTCCGGTAAAAGCCATGCAGTGGATAGAAAACGAGATGACAAAAGTGTTCCCACTGGGCCGATTGAAAGGATGATATGACGGACAGCAGCTTGTACGAAAAGGTAATCATTGCCGGGTTCGGCGGCCAGGGTATAATCCTTCTGGGCAAACTGCTAGCGCAGGCCGCTATGAAAAATGGGCATGAAGTAACATATATGCCTTCTTATGGCGCCGAGGTCCGCGGCGGGACGGCTCATTGTATGATCATTATCGCCGATGAGCTTATCGCCTCACCATTAGTTGCGCGACCCGACGCGGTAATCACAATGAACGAGGCTTCATATAAAAAATTCGCGCCAAGAATAAAAACAGGCGGGCTTTTAGTACTGAACAGCTCTATGGTTACCGGGCACGAACCGCTTGATACCGTCGATGTTGTAGCTGTACCCGCCGACGATATTGCCGTTGAACTTGGAAGTCCCAAAAGCGCTAATATGGTGGCCCTGGGCGCCTATCTGCAAAAACGCGGGCTGATCGACCCGACGGCAGCGGCCCAATACTTAAGCGATGCTCTGGCGCCGCGATATCATAAAACCATCCCGGTCAACGAACAGGCCATCCTGAAAGGCGCGGAATTCGTCCGGAGCAATTAGTATGTCAACAATTTCTCGAATAATAAAAAACATAGTCTGGTCACAGAAATTGTTTGAGTTCTGGCAGAGGCTGGGAGTCAACATTACCAAAAAGCATTTTTACAGCCCTATACCTGACACAAGTGAACTCAAAAACAAAGTCGATTTATGGACAAAAAAATCGGAACTGCCCGGCATTGACATAAATCTCGAAGGACAGATGAATTTCCTCGAGCAGATTTTCCCGTCATACAAAAACGAATTCAACTTCCCGATCGATAAGACGGAAAAACCACACGAATACTACCTTAATAACGCGGCATTCGGGCTGGAAGACGCGACGGTTCTGCATTGTATGATCCGGCATTTTCAGCCTCGAACCATTATCGAAATAGGTTCGGGCTATTCAACCTGTGTTTCGGCCAGGGCCTGCCTGATGAACCAAAAAGAGGGGCATCCGTGTAAATTGACGTCGATTGATCCGTATCCGCGTAAGACACACAGGGAAGGCTTCGCAGGGTTAGATGCTCACATAGCTAAAAAAATCGAGGACGTCGAAACGGATTTTTTTGAAACATTAGAGGGAAATGATATATTGTTCATCGATTCCAGCCATATAGTGCGAACGGGAGGAGACGTGAATTTTCTGTTCCTGGAGATTCTGACCCGGCTGAAAAAGGGAGTTATCGTCCACATACACGATATATTCATTCCTTTCGAGTATCCCAGAAAATGGGTCATAGATAACCAGACTTTTCTGAGCGAACAGTATCTGCTTCAGGCTTTTTTATGCTTTAACAAATCATTCGAAGTGCTTTTCGGCAACCATTTTGTAAAAACGACGTACCCGGAAAAAACGCGGTCGTTGTTCGTACCGCCGAAAGGTTATCATGAACGATTATTCTCCACCAGTTTCTGGATCAGGCAAATTATTTGACAGGGTGTAGCGGATGAGTTTTATTAAAGAAACCGGCAGATTTCTGATGAAAACGGGCCTTTCGCCTATGTTTCGTATCAAACAGAAGGATTTCGTTCTGAGATTCTATCCTTCGAGTATTTCGCTGATATTATGGGTGGACTACCACCGCCGCCGGACGAGCTATCTCACTGATGAGAATTTTTTCAGGTCATATCTGCAATCGGGTGATGTAGTCGTCGATGTCGGAGCAAACATCGGTTTTTTCTCACTGATGTCCGCTGCGTTAGCCGGCGAAACAGGCAGAGTCTATGCTATCGAGGCCCATCCGAAAACATACGAATATCTTCAGGGCAATATCGCTGCCAACAAATTCGAGAATATTTCCGCGTACAATCTGGCACTGGGCAGTCGCGACGGCAAGGTACATTTTTCCGACCAGAGCAGGGACGACCGCAACTCCGTTGTTCAGGACGCTGACGGCGTAGAAGTTACCATGGCCCGCTTAGACGACATCGGCATAACGAACGATCATATAGATTTGCTGAAAATCGATGTGGAGGGCTATGAAAAATTCGTTATGGAGGGCGCTGCGGACATTCTTTCGCGAACAAAGTGCGTTTATTTCGAATCGCATGATGTCGCTCTATCGGAATTCGACTGTACCGCTACGGAGTTGATCCGAACATTGATCGATCAGGGATTCGCTATATATCGAATTCAGGACGATATGGTAGTTCCCGTTCCTGAAGACCACCAGTCGCCTGTGTGTGAAAATCTGATTGCCGTACGCAGCATAGACGAGTTTTTATCGAGAACAAAACTTTCGCAAGCCTGATTTTATTCACCTCATCCAGGCATAAAAGCGTTAAATTTCACATAAAATCAAGGCTGTAGTTCAGCACACGCGGCATTTCCAGCCATCTGTGTGGAAATCTCATTCGTCATTGATTCATACTTATAGAGAAGGACAGGGGGCAAAAAAACTGAAAAAAAACCGATATTTCTCTTGACAATAGTGAATGAAATTGATAGCATTTATGATTGTTAAATTCGAGAAGCGTCATAACGCTTCATAGTTTCATTTCGGGCTTTTCTTCTTAGAAAAGTGGAAGAGTGAGAGGGTTTGGCTTCCTGCCAGGTTTTTTTTGTATGGAGTGTATGCGCTCACATTTTAAGGAGGACGGAAATGATGCGAAAAGCTACTTTGATGTTGGTGGTGG
>DAOVXR010000077.1 GCA_030636065.1 Sedimentisphaerales bacterium
CGATGAAGATGCGGGCCGAACCCTGGAGCGAGGTGTTCGGACGGATGGGGATTCCGGTACACGCGGAGTTGAGCCGGGGCTATTTTGTTGCTACCGAGATTCAGGATATAATTTGCCTGCTGCAACTGCTCGATAATCCTCGGAGGGACATATCGCTGGCTTCCGTACTTCGCAGCGGACTGGTTGCCCTGGACGAGTCGCAGTTGGCCGCTATCCGTCTGCATTGTCCGGATGGTTCGTTTTATCATTCGATCAGCCGGTATATCGAAAACGGCACGGACAAAACTCTCAAAGATAATCTTGCCGGGTTTTTTCAACGGTTGGAACGCTGGCGTGATTTGGCCCGGCGAGGCAATTTGGCGGAATTAATCTGGAACATTTATCGTGAGACCGATTTATTGGCTTATGTTGCCGGGCTGCCTGACGGCCGTCAGCGGCACCGTAACCTCTTATACCTACATGATTGTGCCCGGCGGTTCGGCAGCTTTGCCCGGCAGGGATTGGCGCGGTTCCTGAGATTTATCGACAAGCTCCGTGAGGAAGAAGGTGATTTCGGGCCTGCGCCTACTCTGAGCGAAGCCGACGATGTTGTGCGTATTATGAGTGTACACAAAAGTAAGGGTTTGGAATTCCCCGTGGTAATTGTCGCGGACCTGGCACGGAAGTTTAATTTACGCGACAGCAGCCGTTCCATTCTTTTCGAGAGCTTTCCCGTCTTGTCCGAATCGTGCTCGGTCGGACTGCGGATAGTCGATTCCGTCAGTCGGGACAATTGGCCTACCATCGCTCATAATGTAATTGCCGATGAGTTGAAACAACGTCGGCTCGCCGAGGAAATGCGAATTCTTTATGTGGCCTTTACCCGGTCTCGCGAACGGCTGCTGTTGGTGGCAAGTGCGAACCTGGATCAGAAACGTCAACAATGGCAGAGCTGGCACCATGAACGCGAACGACTACCGGAGTTTTTGCTTCGTTCGGCCTTGTGTCCGATCGACTGGCTGGGCCCGACTTTGTCCGCTCATCCGGATATGCGAAGTTTCTTTCAGCAGGTGGACTGCTCGGCCGAGCCTGCGCAGTTGGATGAAGTTAGTGCTCGTTTTGCCGTTACGACTTATCCGGCGGAACAGATCAGGGATATTACTCAAGCGGCAACCCTTTTTTCAGACCGGCCTGGTCCGCCTGCTTCGTTAGATGAACTCATTTACTGTGATACCTCGGTACCGACAGACCCGGCAAACCCACAGGTAACAAAGGTAACAGACCGCCTGAATTGGCGTTACCCTTATGAGGCGCTATCGCGCCTGCGTGCCCGCAGCCGGGTTACCGATCTGAAACACCTGATTGATTTGGAGCAGGACCCCGAATTCACATCTGATTTGACACCGTCCGTTATTGCTTCAACCGTTGACGCGGTTACCATAACCAAACCATTTAAAAAGCGCCCCACATTCCTGACTGATCATCCTTCTTCGCCCACAGCCGCCGAGGTCGGTTCATGGACGCATTTGCTATTGGAGAAACTCGATTTAACCGCTTCTTTGGACGAGTCGGGACTTGCCGACCAATTGCGTAAAATTGTCGGACGTGGATTTCTTACCCAAAAACAGGCCGAGCATATTGATTTATCTGCTGTTGCCCGCCTGTTTATTTCCGAGTTGGGCCAAAAAATAATTGCTCACTGTGATCGTTTATATCGTGAATGGCAATTTACGCTGGCTGTACCGGTCGGAGAAATTTATCGTTGCGAGGCGGAGGGTATGCAGCAACCTTTTTCGCAGTTAAGTTCCGATGAACAAAACGAACTGGTACTGGTTCGTGGTGTAATTGATTGTTTGTTTGAGACGGAATCCGGCTGGGTTATTGTCGATTACAAAACAGATCGGATTACCCCCGACCAATGTAACAAACGCGCCGCTTTATACAGCGATCAAATGCTGCTTTATCGCCGGGCGGTACAAACCATCCTGGGCCGGCCTGTCACCGAGATGGCTTTGTATTTCCTCAACCCTGCCATTGCCGTCCCTGTCTCTTGCAGTTAGGTAGCCATCCACTCCGAAGACTCGGTAGCTGCCACTCATCACAAGCAATTCCAAAAAGCGGGCATGGCAACTATATGAATTTCGCTGCCTGCCCGCTCTATATTTTGAGTATTTTATTTTCTTTACTGATCGGCTACACGCTGTGCCACCAAATCGCCGACTTCGCTGGTGCTGTAGCCCATACGGCCGGCGGACATACTCTTGAGCTTGTTGGCGGTTACAAATTTCACGGCATCCTCAATCGCCGCGGCAGCCTTTACTTCACCAAGAGTTTCCAGCATCATCGCCGCTGCGCAAACGGCTGCGAGAGGATTGATAACACCCTGGCCGGTATATTTCGGTGCCGAGCCGCCGATAGGCTCGAACATGCTTACGCCTTCGGGGTTGATATTGCCGCCGGCCGCCAGTCCCATACCTCCCTGGGTGATCGCGCCTAAGTCGGTGATGATGTCGCCGAACATATTACCGGTAACCAACACGTCGAACCATTCGGGACTCTTTACCATCCACATACAGGTTGCATCGACATGATAATAATCACGCTTAATATCGGGGTATTCCTTCTCACCCATTTCATGGAACGCGCGATCCCAGAGATCGTATATATACGTCAGAACATTGGTTTTTCCCACCAGTGCCAGTGTATTATGCTCACCTTTGCCGCGAGCCTTTTTACCGTTCTTACGGGCATACTCGAAAGCGTACCTCAGGCAGCGATCAACCTGAAAGCGGTTATAAACCGCGGTCTGGACGGCTACCTCGTTGGGCGTGCCCTTTAGTGTGAATCCGCCGGCGCCGGTGTACTGGTCGCCGGTATTCTCCCGCACGACTACGTAATCTATCTCGTCGGGGCCTTTGCCTTTCAGGGGCGTTTCCACACCCGGATACAATCGGACCGGCCGCAGGTTGATATACTGATCCAACTCGAACCGAGCCTTTAGCAGGATACCTTTTTCCAATATCCCCGGCGCCACGTCCGGATGACCGATCGCACCGAGCAGAATAGAGTCAAACCCGCGAAGCTCTTCCACCGCACTATCGGGCAGTGTCTCGCCGGTCCTCATATACCGCTCGCCACCGAAATCAAACTCGGTCGATTCGTATTCGAAGCCGAACTTTTTCGATGCTGTCTTCAAAACCTTGACTGCCTCGGCCGTAACCTCAGGCCCCGTCCCATCACCAGCTATAACCGCTATCTTGTACACTTATTCGTTCCTTTCCTGAAAATATGTTGTTACTAAATCTCCATATCTAAAATCTGCGTAACTTGCCTTTTGAGAGTCGGCAATTTCTCTTTTACGACATTCCAGACGATATGATAATCAACGCCAAAATAATCGTGAACTAATTTGTCTCTCATACCCGTTATTTTCTTCCATTCAATATCTGGATACTTATGTTTGAAATCGTCATCCAATTTCTTTGATGCTTCGCCAATAATTTCAATACTTCGAACAAAAGACCGTTTTAATGTCTCATCAGATAGAAACTCATTCTGTTCCAGGCCGGAACTAACATCCTCGACATATATAAGTTCGTCCAGGATATGCCGAATATATTCAAGAGGCGAATGAGACATATTGGACTTCCTTCAGAATATAAGGCTTGATATACGGACTCAGCGACTCTTCTGTAACCAATTCCACTTTACGTTGAAAGAGGTCTTCCAAAAAATAACAGGTATCAATAAAGTTGTCGTATGATTTTTGTTCAGCGTCGAATTCCACCAAAATATCTATATCGCTTTCAGGCGTTGCGTCTCCTCGCACAAACGACCCGAACAAACCCACAGATTGTACCCCCCAAGCGGTTAAATGTGATTCGGAATTCTTTATCGCATTTAATATCAACTTCTTTGTTAAATGATTCTTTTTCATAGGAATTCCAAATATTTTTGTATTGTTGCCTTACTTGAGATTGCCACTATTAAACTCAACTAACTTTTTCCAGTTAATAACCCCATTGTCGCAGAACTCATCGAGAAATTCTCCGGTGAACAAATTTACGATCTTACTCTTTTCTTCAAGAAATTCTTCATTGTGCTCTTTTGCTCTGTAGCCTAACGGCTCAATAATGTCTGTGTAAAGATTCTCATTTTCGCTTATCAGATACCAAAAACATTGACCAACAACTTTAAGATACCCTCGTATATGAGAGGTCCTTACTTTTCCATAACATATACCCAGAACAGGCTCGACGTTGATTGTGTGACTTGATTGCTTTAACACTTTTACAGCGGTTTGGAAATCCTGCTCCTGCTTTTTGTGCTGAGAACTGTTTCCCCAACTTGGTCCCGATTTTATAGAAACCAGATAATTTGTGTCATTCTTATTGAATTCCAAATCTATGCCGGTCGCAGCCGATTTTCTCCCCCCATAGATTTTGCTGGAGATAAAAATAGCTAACTCTTCCAGAAAATCACCAAATAGTTTTTCTTCTGATGAAGACAGAAAAGCATCCATAATATTCTCGATCAAATCATTGGCTATATTTATATTCTTAGCCTTAAACAGATATGGATTCTTTTTGCGCAAAACACTTTTTAAATCGATATTTTGCAGGGAATGCAGTTTGTTTTGATGAAATACTGATATATTCTCACTCACAAAATGATCAATTTTATCGATATTTAACTTCTCCATTTAAATGTTCCCTGTGTCTTTGTATTTTCTATTTTTAATTTTGCCAAGTCGCAATATTCCGGGTTATTATCAATGCCAACATAGGCTCTTCCAAGTTTTTTTGCAGTCACAGCGGTGGTACCCGACCCAAGAAACGGGTCTAAAACAACATCGCCTTCTTTGGTGAACAGACGAATAAACCACTGGGGCAGACTTTCGGGAAATGCGGCGCTGTGATTTTTGTTGTTACATTCCGTAGCCAAATGCAACACATTGGTGGGGTACGCCTTTTCGCGATGCAACCAGTTAGACACGTTTTTTCCGAAGCCACTATCGACTTTTGACTCATCTCGTAACTTGTCGGTATCACTCAGATTTTTAAGTCTTGTTTTGGACCAGTCTCCCATCGGAACCATAACCTCTTCCTGATACATATTGAACTTTTTTTGCTTGTTAAACTGTAAACATCTTTCCCACGCATCTCTAAACCTGTTAGACCATTTGCCCGGGTAACAATTTTTTTTATGCCATACAAATTCTTCGGTCCATAGCCAGCCTTGCTTGCGCATTTCCAAAATAAGCTCTATTACATAAGTATGTCTTTCTCCGCTTACTACTCTTTCCTTTATGTTGAGTATAAATGTCCCTGTTGGCTTTAATACGCGTAAAAATTCCTTTGTCTTCGGCAAAAACCATTCGACATAATCTTCGGGCTTGATTCCACCGTACGTTTTTGCCCGAGCATCTGCGTATGGAGGAGAGGTTACGATTAAATCTATTGAGTTGGCTGGAAGAGTTTCTAAAACAGTTTCACAGTCACAACATATTATAGAGTTAATTGGAAGGCTTGTTTTTGTTGCAAGTTTCATTGCTGTTTTTCCTGTGCCAGTTGGTTCAATAGTCCGCCGGCCTCGATTATGTCGAGGGCAAAATCCGGTAGTGGCGTGAACTCATACGTTTCGCCACTGGTCAAATTGGTTATTTTACCGTTTTTCGAGTCGATGTCCAGTTTATCCCCATTGTTGATCTTTTCAGCTATACCGGGGGCTTCCACTACCAAAAAGCCGCAATTGATACAATTACGATAAAATATTCTGGCAAACGAATCAGCGATCACCGCTGCCACCCCGGCGCCACGCAGCGACCATACAGCATGCTCCCGGCTCGAACCGCAACCGAAATCAGACCCAGCCACTATAAAATCGCCCGGCGATACCTTCCGGACAAATTCCTCGTCCAGGTCTTCCATGCAGTGCTTTGCGAGTTCCGCCTCATCGTCCGTATTCAGGAACCGGGCCGGTATGATCTCGTCCGTATTGATATTGTCTTTTTTATATACGTGTGCCTTGCCCATAATTATTTTTTCCTGCAATCAGTAGTGTGGGCCTATGGCCCACGCGTCTCAATAATCAAATTTTATCCAATGCCTGTTTCAGGTCAGCGATTAAGGTCTCCGTTTTTTCTATACCGGCGGAAAGCCGAACCGTATTCTTTTTAACACCGAAGCTCGTGCGCCGCTCCTCCGGCAAATACAACATCGTCGTCAGATACGGAATACAAATCAAGGACTCGGTCGCACCGAGTGAGACCGCGTGAATTATCACCTCAAGGTCGTTGATAAACTTTTTAGCGTCTTCCTGATCGTCGCCCACATCGAAGGCCAATACGCCGCCGAACCCGTCGGTCATCTGTCGGCAGGCGATTTCGTAACCGGGATCGGTTTTGAGACCCGGATAACATAGTTGGCTGATCTTCGGATGGTCAGTCAGAAGCTCAGCCATAGCCTGTGCGTTGACCGACATTTTTTCCGCTCTCAAATCGAAAGTCTTCAATCCGCGCTCCAACAGTGAAGCCGAATAGGCGTCAAGAGTAGTACCGATTGCCTGGCGTGTGAACCATAAAACATCGTAATGTTCTTTGGAACCGGCAATGACGCCGGCCATCAGGTCATTGTGTCCGCCCAGCCCTTTGGTGGCACTGTGCACAACGAGGTCAACACCCAATGACAGGGGCTTTTGGTGATACGGGGTGGCAAAGGTATTATCCACTATAAGCATTGCACCAACCTTGTCAGCCACCTTGCGTATTGCGGCTATATCGACAATTTTGCACATTGGATTAGTGGGCGTCTCGAGGAAAATCATTTTTGTATTACTTTTGACATAATCCTCAATTTTCGTACCTTGCAGAACATCTAACCATGTTACCTCGACGCCCATCCTCTCAAGGATAAGCGATACCTTATAATGGGCGCCATAAATATCATGAAAGAGAATCAGGTGGTCGCCCGCACTCAGATAAGTCAGATAAACCATCGTACATGCAGCCATACCGGTAGTACAGACAACACAGTCGCTGGCTCCTTCCATTGCGGCTATTTGTTTTTCTACCGCCCGCACTGTCGGGTTATCGTCTCGGTGGTAGGTATAGCCGTCGATTTCACCGTCGGTGATCTGGCGCAGCACCTCGAACGAACTGTACTCATAATTAACCGCGTTGACAATTGGCGTAACCATCGGCCGATTGCCGTAAGGTGTTAAAGGGGGTCTTGGCATTGTTTTACTTCTCCAAAATTACAGTCTTGTAGGGTGGGGCCTTACCCCACGCGGTTTTCTAAAATTACAAATATTTTCTCGGATCGGTCAGTTTCCCTTCGACGGCCGAGGCCGCTGCGGTAGCGGGGCTAACGAGATAAACCTCGCTTTTCGGGTCGCCCATACGCCCCACGAAGTTACGGTTAGTCGTGCTGACGCATTTTTCACCCGCCGCCAGGATGCCCATAAAACCGCCCAGGCATGCCCCGCAAGTCGGCGCGGAAATCACGCAACCGGCCTCGTAAAACACATCG
>DAOVXR010000262.1 GCA_030636065.1 Sedimentisphaerales bacterium
ATTATTTTGGAGATATTAAACGATGAGAAAATCTTTGTTTGTTTTTATGTTGGTGTTTATTTTAACAGCCACTGATTACGCGGCGGCTCAGCAGAAGCGTATGGAATTAACCGCGTTGAACAGTATGCAGCGTATCAGCCAGTACCAAAAGGCGACCGGGCCTCGCGAGGTTGTCATCAAGGCTGCCAGGAATGAAGTTGAATCTTTCCAGGTGGTGGTATCGGCTTTCGAGGAGAATATCAACGTGGTCAAGGTTGAGATTTCCGAGCTTGTGGGAAAGACGAAGGCCGTGATAGGCAAAGAAAATATCAAACTTTATCGTGAGGAATATGTTCGTGTCCGCAGGTCCACTCCTCGTGCGGATTTACCGCCCGGACTGTACGCCGACCCCCTGGTTCCATTTATCAACCCTATAACTGGTGAGCCTATTGAGCCGTACAGTCGCCACAGGGAGCGATGGGGAGAGCCGATCAAATCCAGCGGGTATCGTATGTACGCCCTGCCTTTTGAGGTATTTCGGGGGCAGAATCAGCCGTTATGGGTTGACGTTCATATTCCCGAAGACACTCCGGCAGGGGTTTATAAGGGTAGGATACGAGTTGTGGCCCGCGGTAAAATCACTGATGAAATTCCGGTAACGCTTACGATATGGGGTTTTACCTTGCCGGACGGCCCTACCCATAAGAACCATTTCGGCGGTTTCCGTAATGTCGCCCGTTTTTTCAATATCAAGCGTTCATCCCGAAGATTTAACGAGATTGAGATGCGGTATTGTGAGGAGATGGCTCGACATCGAATCAATCCGCCTCTTCCGAGTCGCCTACTGCCGGAGATGAATGATGACGGCTCCCTGAAAATTATACCTGAAAGACACAAGGAGTTAAGGGACTTTATGAGCCGGCTGAATGTTACCGATTTTGAGATACCTAAGCCGCCGTTTGTCAAGTTGCCCCGTTCCACTTTAGGGGCCGATTATAAGGACATTTCGCCCTCGAACCGGAAAAAGGCGATACGTTACTATCGCGACTATTATAATTATCTTAAGGAAAACGGCTGGGAAAAACGGGCTTATGTATATATGTTCGATGAGCCGAACACGAAAGAGAACTATGAACAAGTTTTGGTTTTGGGTGCGTTGGTTCACGAGGCCGTCCCGCAGTTGCGATGCCTCGTTGTCGAGCAGACGTACAAGCAGAATGCCGATTGGCCCGATATTGACCCGGCCGTGGATATATGGTGTCCTTTATGGTCGTTCATAGACCGTAAAACCGTCGACGAAAAAATTGCTCACGGCGATGAAGTCTGGTCTTATACTGCTTTGGTGCAGCAGTCGAGGCAATACCACCCGGAATACGAGAAGTTCCGCAAATATGATCCGCCATACTGGCATATCGACCGGCCGTTAACCGTTTATCGCGTGCCAACCTGGCTCAATCGGCAGTATAATATCGCCGGGTTGTTATACTGGAGTACTGTTACTATTGTGCTGGAGCCTTGGACGCTGCCGGCATTTACGAGTCCCCGTCATTTTAACGGCGGCGGTTACCTGTTTTATCCGGGTAAGCCTTGCGGGATAGATGGGCCGATAGCGTGCATGAGACTGAAAAACCTCCGGGACGGCATGGAGGATTATGAATATTTCGTTATTTTGGAAGAACTTGCCGGTAAAGAAGCCGTCGATAAAATTGTAGATTCCGTCGCGCCGGAATGGTGGCAATTCGCCAAAGACCCACAAATATTCCTAACCGCACGTGAAAAAATGGCAAATGAAATACTACGGCTTACGCCCTGAAAGAGCGACGGGTGGCCGCCACCGAGTCTTCGAGGTGGATGGCTCGACTACCGGACAGTTAAGTAGGGTGCCGATGAAATCGCACCATTTCTTTCTTACCGAAGATGGCCGAAAGATCGCATAGCCGGGTGGCATAGCGTAAACCCCCGGAAAAATTGCGAAACAACTATATAAAGCCCTGAAAGGGCGAAAGAAAGTCCGCCACAGGCGGATAAAAAGCGTGAACGGTTACGCCCAACCCAACAAGACCGTCCCTCAACTGTCAATTACAACAAAATCACATCTCCGCCTTCGGCCGAAACACGGCCCCCAAAACATTCTTTACAGGCCAGACACCCGGCATAATGTCCGTGTCCGTCCTGAGTTACGTAGGATGTCCTTTAGCCCATGCTGTTTTCTCAAGTGTATAAATGTCCAATTCACGCTGAGCCAGCACAATTATAGATACATAATTGTCCACCGGAATTAATGCAAACCTACAACACTAATTCTTAGCCAGTTTCTAATGACTGGGATCGCCCCTATCCTCGGCCGCAGCATTTTTTGTATTTTTTACCGCTGCCACAAGGGCAAGGTTCGTTACGGCCGACCTTTGGTTTTTCGAGCTTGATGGTACTGACTCTACGTTCGCCCTGTGGGCCTTGAGCGGCGTCCTGCTGGGCTTCGAACTGGGCGTATTCAGTGTGCATTGTACTGGATATATTCCAGACGCTGCGCATCTCGGCAGAACCCTCAAGCTGGGCCTTGAAAATAATGTCCGTTACCTTATCACGAACACTACTGAGCATCTCCTGGAACATCCGAAAACCTTCGCGTTTGTATTCCATCTTCGGATCTTTTTCCGCGAACCCGCGAAGGCCAACGCTGCTCTTGAGATGATCCATTGCGTAAAGATGATCTTTCCAGGTCAAATCATAAATTTGCAACAGGATATATTTTTCCAACTCCGTCAGCTCTTTTCGCAAAAACAAACGAGCCTGAGATTCAATCAATTCCGGAGCAGTATCCTCAGTAAGCTCCCCAATATCAAACGAACAATCGAACCGCTCGGCAGCCCAGCGAACAAGCTGTTCTTTACCAGGCTCATCCCATGTGGTCTGCTCAAGCATGTCCCGGATTTCCCCGGTTAATTCCCCGTTGTTATACGACTCACTGAACGCCAGGATTTTTTTGCGTAGTTTTTCATAAGAGGCCGACTGCACTTCTTCCAAAGGTAATTCTTTGCGATACTTCCGCTGAGTCCAATCGACGATTTCCTGGGCGGCGTAACTACTGCCGGCCTGCTGATGGCGTATCGAGATATTCAGGATAAAATCGACCGGGTACTCGATCTCACGTCGGCGATAAGCCGATTGCGCCCTTTCGAGAAGGTATTCCTGTATCTGTTCCAGGTTTTTCCCATCAAGTTCGTCTTCCCTGATTTTAATCGTGAATTTCTGATTGAACCATTCCACAAGGCTGTGCCTTGGAAAACTGTCCTCGAGAAAAACAGCCAATCGAGAGTAATCATGTTTGTCAATCCGCTGCCCGGCTGACTGGACCAACTGCTGCTCCACCTCGTCCGGCGTCATCTTACGCAATTGATTCTGC
>DAOVXR010000102.1 GCA_030636065.1 Sedimentisphaerales bacterium
CTTTTGACCACAAAGTCAAACGTTCGATCTGCATATACGTTTATTACCACCGGAACTATCATACCGTTCATGTCTTTGGTTTTTTCGTTGAACTGTGAGACAAATTGTCCGATGTTCACTCCATGCTGTCCCAGCGCCGGCCCGATAGGCGGCGCGGGTGTCGCCTGTCCACCTTTAGCCTGCAATTTAATAACTGTGGTTATTTGTTTAGCCATAATATCCTGTTCTTTGTTATCTTCTGTTCAGTTTATTCTCTTCTCTGAATTCTTCATTTCTTCCTATTCGACGTTGAATGTTGGACGTTCAACTCTTTTCCTCTTCTCACCACCCACAACTCTCTTTCCCACCACTCTCACGCCTTCTCCACCTGCCAGTATTCGATGTCTAACGGCGTTGCCCGTCCGAAGATTGTAACGATCACACGTACTGTGCCTTTTTCGGGATCAATTTCGTCAACATGTCCTTCGAAGCCTTCGAACGCGCCGCCCTTGACCTTGATTTGGTCGCCTTTACTGAATTCCATTTGGATACTCGGAGTATCTTCCGGTTTTTCCGCCTGGTGCAGCATTTTGGCAACATCGACCTCGCTCATTGCGCTTGGCTTGCCTTCTGTGCCGATAAAATCACCAACGCCTGACGTATCTTTTATGACATACCAGCATTCATCCATAATACTGCCGTCTTCGGTCAGAGCCATTTCAACGAACACATAACCCGGATAGAGTTTGCGTTCATAGACTCGTTGTTTACCGCCGCGTACCCGTTTGACTTTTTCGCTTGGCACTACAATCCGCCCGACCAGGTGCCCCACACCTTCGATCTGCACTTTGCGATCTAACGCGTCCCGTACCTGTTCCTCGCGATTGGAGGCAACCCGTAATACGAACCACTGTTTTTCAACTGTCTGATCCTGATCCACTGTTTTTTACTATCCTCTGCTGCTAAGCATGTCCCAGCGAAGGCTGGGGCGGGAGTTCTTATACTAGCCCCCGATGTAAAATCGGGGGGACTCTTTTACCAGCCCCTGCTGTCAAGCGGGGGTTCTTTATGTTAGGATGGGCCTGGGCACCACGCGTTTTTCTATCCGATGTTCAAATCTTTCTTTATTCAATATTTCTTTAATTCGACGTTGAATGTTGGACGTTCAACTCTTTCTATGTTCAACTCTTTAATTTGTAATACTATCCTGTAATTCTTTCTTCTTTGCTTCCTTCGCTACCTTCTGTTCAGTTTATTCTTCTATCTTTTCTTAATCAGTGCAATCGGTGAAATCCGTGGTTTAAATTTCTGTATTCTCTTCTGTCTTCTGTCTTCTGTCTTCTGAATTCTGAATTCTGAATTCTGAATTCTTCTTCTCTTTCTACGCCATCACTTCCAGTACGCCAATCCACTCGAACAGGTTCGCGAAACTAAAATCAACCATAGCCAAAAGGACTGCGAGTATGAATACGGTAATTACCACTACTTTGGTTGACGCGATGATTTCTTTTTTGGTGGACCAGGATACTTTTTTCATTTCGCCTTCTGTGGCGATCAGAAAATCGGCAAAGCGGACGTTATTCACTAATTTGAATATTGCCCAGCACAAAACCCCGAACACTGCCACGGGTACGCCTGCCTGAATCCATGCTTTTGCGTTTGCCGTAAGCATGCCGTCGGTCCTTAGCCCGTCGAGCTTGTTATACAGGGCGTAGCTGCCCAGTGCCGAGATCAGCGCACCAGCCAATGCCGTACCCATTCGCGTATAATAACCTTGTCCTTTTTTATAAAACTTTAAGGCCATATAGTCATTCCTAATAAAAACACGGCATTAGGTAATTCCATAACGCCTTTAATGTCAGCGATTCGCAAACCATAATTACTCTGTAACGCTCGAAACTCGGATAGCATGCCTTTACCGGTATAGCTCGGAACAGGCACACCTGACAGGCACTTACTAACGCTGCACGATTGAACTTCCCCGTCAGTCGCGGGGAAGTAACCTTACTAATATACTATGGTTTCGCTCGCGGAAATTTCCATACGCGTTGCGCATCTCCATCAGGCCAGGAGGGAATCGAACCCACAACCTGCGGTTTTGGAGACCGCCGCTCTGCCAAATTGAGCTACTGGCCTATTTCTTGCGTAATTTATGTTTGGTTCGTTTGCGTTCGTGTTTGCAGTATTTGTTAAGTTCCATTTTTGGAATGCCGCCCATCGTACTTACTTCTGTGCGATAGTTGCGTTGTCCGCAGGATGTGCACTCCATCCAGAAATATTCTCTTTTGGTCTTCTTGGCCATAATGTTTTTCCCGTAGGATGGGCTTCAGCCCATGCTGTCTGGTTGGCACCTTCCTGTATTATTCGGGTGGCACCTTTCTGTATTTCAGAGAGGTGTTCTTGTATCGCCTTCGATGGGTGGCAGCCACCGAGTCCTCGATGTGGATGGCTCATCGGGTGGCATGCTTTAGCGCAGCTTATGCAAAGCATAAGCAAACTTAAGCATGGTTTCCGGCTTTTGTTAGTCCGTGCCGTGCCCGCCATTTATTCTTTTTATTCGAGCACCTTGGTTACTACTCCGGCGCCTACTGTTCTGCCGCCTTCGCGGACTGCGAAACGCAGTCCTTCTTCCATAGCGATTGGGTTAATAATCTCGACTTCGACGGTTACGTTATCGCCGGGCATACACATTTCTGCTCCGCCGAGCAATTTCAATCCGCCGGTGATATCTGTCGTACGGAAGTAGTATTGGGGGCGATAGCCGGTAAAGAACGGTGTATGTCTGCCGCCCTCTTCTTTGGTCAGCACGTAGATTTCGCCCTCGAATTTTGTATGTGGCGTAATGGAGCCGGGCTTAGCCAACACTTGGCCGCGTTCCAGGTCGTTCTTTTCAACGCCTCGAAGCAGACAGCCGACGTTATCGCCTGCTTGTCCGTCGTTGAGGGTTTTGTTGAACATTTCGACGCCGGTTACGATTGCTTTGCGGGTTTCGGTGATACCTATTATTTCTATTTCTTCGCCAACATGGACAGTTCCGCGTTCGATACGTCCTGTACCAACGGTTCCGCGTCCTTTGATGGAGAAGACGTCTTCGATAGGCATCAGGAACGGCTTATCGACTTCGCGTTCCGGTTCCGGAATATACGAATCCAGCGCATCCATTAGTTCCTGAATGCATTTGGCCTTCTCTGGGTCGTCCGGGTTATTCATTGCTTCGCTCGCTGAGCCGTATATGACGGGGATATTATCACCGTCGAAGTCGTATTTGCTCAACAGTTCCCGAATCTCCATTTCCACTAATTCCAGCAGTTCCGGATCATCTACCAGGTCCACTTTATTGAGGAAGACTACTAACGCCGGCACATTTACCTGCCGGGCAAGCAACACATGTTCGCGTGTCTGTGGCATCGGACCGTCGTATGCGTCAACTACCAGGATCGCACCATCCATTTGGGCAGCGCCGGTAATCATATTTTTGATATAGTCCGCATGGCCGGGACAATCAATATGAGCGTAATGACGTTTTTCGGTCTCGTATTCCTGGTGGCTGGTGGCGATAGTCAGGATTTTTGTCGCATCCCGACGGCCCTGGCTTTCCGAAGCCTTGGCGACTTCGTCGTAGCTGACCGCCTTGGACAATCCCTTGGCAGCCTGGACAAAGGTAATTGCCGCTGTCAGGGTCGTTTTACCGTGGTCGATGTGACCGATTGTTCCAACGTTCACGTGAGGTTTGGTTCTTTCGAATACCTCCTTGGCCATCTTAGATGTCCTCCCAAAATATTAGTGGAGATTTTTTATTTTCATTTCCGCCCTTCCGATAAGGGCCAACTGAATAACTAACTATCTGACTAACTGATGCAAAACAACTTATCAGGCTCGACGCCAGACTAAAGTAAAACAATCTATCCGGCTTAACAATACTGATAAAGCTGCTGATGGGACTTGAACCCATGACCTCGTCCTTACCAAGGACGCGCTCTACCACTGAGCTACAGCAGCAGGACGGTAATAAACAATGCGTCAAATACAAACAGGCAAACACAAAGCCACCGCAGAATCCAATATAATATAGACCTTTATCTGGTAATGCCAAAGAAAAAATGTAAAAATTTTTATTTTTTTACTTTTTTTTCGCCTATGTTAAGATAGGTAAAATGGTCGCGCAGATAGACAAATGATAGTAGTCCGGCGATTTATCGCTGAAAAACACATCCTACCTATACACATGGCAGCATCGCTGTCGCTATTATTCGGCAATGTTGCCGCATATAGCAATGCCAATATCCAGATTATCGCTAAGAGAACCTATAGAAAATCAACATTCGTGACATAAATTCGGGTTTATGTACCAATTACGCGCGACAAAGCCCGGCCTCTTTTGTAAAAAATATTGCTTTTCACAAAAATATCTCTTGTGTTGAATTACCGCGCTGAATATAATAGGCAATGCGCTGCCATATGAATCGTGCAGCCACTGCCCGAGGTTCTGTGTCATTCCCGCATGAACGGGAATCCATACGTATAAATAGTAGGGGCCTTAAACGCTAAATCTGTTTGCTCACGCAACGCAATCTATGGAGAACAAAAGTATGTCTTGTGTATCGGATGTAATGGAACAAGTTATAGCACGTAACGAAGGCGAAAGAGAGTTTCACCAGGCAGTCAGGGAAGTTTTGGACTCGCTGGAACCGGTCATCAAACGCCACCCTGAATATCAGGAATGTCGAATATTGGAAAGAATTACAGAGCCGGAACGCGTGATTATGTTTCGCATACCCTGGCTCGACGATAAGTGCCGGGTCCAGGTCAATCGTGGATTCCGTATCGAAATGAACAGCGCTATAGGCCCTTACAAAGGCGGCTTACGTTTTCATCCCACGGTCAATCTCGGCATCCTGAAATTTCTCGCGTTCGAACAGGTTTTCAAGAACTCGCTGACCACACTGCCTATGGGAGGCGGCAAAGGCGGCTCGGACTTTGATCCCAAAGGCAAAACAGATAATGAAGTAATGCGATTCTGCCAGTCGTTTATGACTGAATTATTCAGACATATCGGGCCTGATACCGATGTACCGGCTGGCGACATTGGCGTTGGCGGACGTGAAATCGGCTTTTTGTTCGGACAATACAAGCGGATTCGCAACGAATTCACCGGAATACTTACCGGCAAGGCACTCCATTGGGGCGGTTCACTTATCCGTCCTGAAGCTACCGGCTACGGCACCACTTATTTTGCCCAGGAAATGTTGGCAACCCGGAACGACTCGATTGCGGGAAAGGTTTGCACAGTATCAGGCTCCGGCAATGTGGCGCAATATACCGTTGAAAAAATAAATGATCTTGGCGGCAAGGCCGTTTCGATGTCCGATTCCAGCGGGACAATTTACGATCCCGAAGGCATCGACGCTGACAAACTGGCTTTTGTCCTCGAACTGAAAAACGTAAAACGCGGCAGAATCAAAGAATACGCCGACAAATTCCCCGGCGTCGAGTATCGCCAGGGTCAACGGCCCTGGTCAATCAAGTGCGACTGCGCCTTCCCAAGCGCAACACAAAACGAAATCTCCGGCGCCGACGCCAAAACACTCGTTGACAACGGTTGTTTCGTAGTCTCCGAAGGGGCCAATATGCCCACCGACCCTGAAGGTGTCGAGGTATTCCTCAAAAGCAAGATTCTTTTCGGACCGGGCAAGGCTGCCAACGCCGGCGGCGTAGCGGTTTCAGGACTGGAAATGTCCCAGAATTCACTGCGGTTGAGCTGGACTCGCGAAGAAGTCGATCAACGTCTCAAAGACATTATGAAATCAATCCACAATCAAAGCTACGAAGCAGCCGAGGAATACGGCATGAAGGGCAACCTCGTTGCCGGAGCGAATATCGCCGGTTTCATCAAAGTAGCCGACGCCATGATGCAACAGGGACTGGTATAGAATCACAGAGCCTTTTCCTCAAGTAGGGCGGGCCGTGCCCGCCATTTACTCTGATATAAAAAAAGCGGCAGACCATTCTGAATTATGGCTGCCGCTTTTTTTAATCTTGCAAATTATACGTCTGGCATATAGTATTGAAAGATAAAGTCAAGGTAAGCATTCACGCAAATATTTATACTAATCGTGATTTATGACATAAATCATCCTGTAGAAGCCCGAAGGGGTTGAACGAGATAAAATTGTATGAACGGTTACAAAGTTAAGGAACAGGATTATGCGACCGGCTGCTCATATTAAAGATTGGATGAGCCAGGATGAAATGCTGCAATGGATCCGGGAATCGCCTGACAAAGCGTCTTACCGGCGGCGAATGGCAATCTGGCTGACATACACGGGCAGGGTTCACGCTCATAAAGCGGCCTTGATGCTTGGGGTCTCGACCCAGTCGATATGGGCATGGATTAGTCGGTATAACACCCTCGGCCCCAAAGGGCTGATACGGCGGAAACAGGGCGGAAGAAAATGGGCCTTTATGAGCATAAATGAGGAAAAAGAAATCCTGCTGAATCTCCTGGAACATACAAAAAAAA
>DAOVXR010000300.1 GCA_030636065.1 Sedimentisphaerales bacterium
AAGCAGGACCAATCTTCCGGAGACCCTCGTCGGACGAGAGAAAAAAAGAGTCTCTTCGGTAAATTTTTACTCTTTTTATTAGTCCTTGCGATAATAGCAGCGGCATTATTCGGCCTGTCTTTTTATCTTAAAGAAACAGCCTTTTTCTTGTAGAATGGGCTTCAGCCAATGCTGTTCGACTAACGGCATAAGTAGGGCCCCGATACGAAATTTTGCATACGGTAAGTAATATATATAGATTATGAAGGAGAGTATCTTTATGGAAAAAACAGATGTATTGGTTATTGGTGGTAGTGCTGCGGGCATCGTTGCGGCTGTAACCGGAAAATCAAGTTATCCGGACAAATCGTTCACTTTGATTCGCATGGAAAAAGAAATTTTAGTGCCATGTGGCATTCCGTATATGTTTGGGTCATTGGAAAGCAGTAACAAAAACACTGTTGGGGATGGAGTTATAACCGGGGCTGGGATTGACCTGAAAATCGGAGAGGTTGTCTCCATCGACACCGAAAGGAATATATGCAGAACAGCGGAAGGCGGGGAAATATCTTTTGAAAAATTAATCCTGGCGCTTGGTTCGACGCCTGTTGTTCCCGGCTGGCTTAAGGGTGCTGACAAAGAGAATGTTTTCAGTATTCCAAAAGACAAGGAGTATCTAAATACGGTGTTGGCGAAAATCCAAAATGCGAAAAAAGTCATCACTATCGGAGGTGGTTTTATCGGCATTGAAATTGCGGACGAGTTGAACAAGCGGAACAAGCAGGTTACGATAGTTGAGATACTGCCGCATATTTTAGGCCTTGCCTTCGATGAAACAATTGCGACAAAGGCTGAAGAAATCCTTACTTCCAGGGGGGTCAATATACGAACCGGCGAAGGCGCCAAAGAAATTGTGGGCGACAAAGAGGCCACAGGCGTCTTATTGAACAACGCGGAGAGAATCGATGCTGACGCGGTTATTTTGTCGATGGGGTACCGTCCTAATTCGCAACTCGCTCGTGATTCGGGGATCAAGGTTACTGAAAAGGGTTTTGTAATAATTGATGAATATATGCGAACGGAAAATGCGAATATTTTTGCCGTGGGCGATTGTGCCCTAAAGAGGGATTTCTTCACTCACAAGCACACTGACATCATGTTGGCCTCCACGGCCTGTGCCGAGGCGAGAATTGCCGGCATGAATTTATATAAGCTCTCGACGTTGAAGACATTTGGCGGAACGATCGCTATTTTCTCCACTGCCATCGGAGACACTGGTTTCGGGGCAGCAGGGATGATAAAGAGTACGGCAATCAGAGAAGGTTTTGACGTGGTAACAGGTACGTTCGAGGGAATAGACAAACATCCCGGAACATTGCCCGGCACTCACAAGCAGTTGGTCAAGTTGATAGTGGCGCGGGATTCGGGCGTAGTACTTGGTGGAGAAGTGGTCGCCGGCTTGAGTACTGGTGAGCTTGTGAACCTGATAGGATTCATCATTCAAAACAGGATAACCATTAGTACCATTTTAACCGCTCAGATTGGGACTCATCCGCTGCTTACTGCGCCACCGACAGCTTACCCGCTCATCAAAGCCGCCGAAGTCGTTGCGAGGAATATATAAATTATTATGGCGGCACATTGCAATATTACAACTTGTCAGATGACTATAAGGGTACGCTATTACGAAGTCGATCGGCAAAATGCCGTCCATCATAGCGTGTTTGCCCGCTATTTCGAGATGGGCCGAACAGAGCTTCTGCGTACGAATGGTTGCGATTACAAGACTCTGGAAGATTCCGGCCTTGTCCTCGTGGTAGCCCGGCTTGAATGCCGTTTCCGGTCGCCGGCCCATTATGATGACAAATTACTGCTTACGACATCAACCGGCAAAGTGGATCGTGTGCGGCTGGAGCACCTCTATAAACTGGAACGTACCGAAGACAAACAGCTTATAGCGGAAGGCAGTACGATATTAGTACATGTCGATCGGGAAGGTACTCTCAAACCTATGCCGAAAATATTCGCACCGGAAACCATGCCCAAGTTACACTAAAACATGCCCCCCGACGAGCCATCCATCGAACGAATGAATGAATACGAGTAAACAGAACAAGAGATAATTGCGAAATGAAAGAAAATTGTTTGTGAACAAACAGCGATTTGAAAAAGTGAAAGGGATATTCGTAACGGGGACGGATACGGGTGTGGGTAAAACCGTGGTGGCGGGCGCGATTGCGCAGCAGTTGGCTATGAAGGGCAAACGAACAGGAGTGTTCAAACCAATAGCGACAGGCTGCAAACATACACGAGAAGGACTGGTCAGCAACGACGCGGAATTTCTGGCGCATTGCGTCGATAGCCGATTCAGCCTCGAACAAATCAATCCAATCAGATACCACGAACCGGTAGCGCCAATAGTGGCAATAGAACAGTCCAAACGCGAGATCGACTGGGAATCGCTGGAACAGGCATATAAAAACGTGGCGGCTGAAAGTGAAATAGTTATAGTGGAGGGGATAGGCGGAGTAATGGTGCCGATCACAAAAAACTATCTCGTGATCGACCTGATGGAGGAAATGGCACTGCCGGTAGTAATAGTGGCGTGGAGCCGACTGGGAACGATCAACCATACACTCCTGACAATAGAAATGTGTAAAAACAGAGGATTACAGGTTCTGGGAGTTGTTCTGAACGGCTATCAGGCAGAAGAAGCGTCTCTGGCGGAAGAAACAAATATGCGGGTAATCAATGAAACAGCAGGGGTGAAAATACTTACCGTGATTCCGTTCGATAAAAGTACCTGTCTCGAAAAAGGAAAGATCGGCGAAGAAATAACGGCAGCAATAGATATAGTGAACTGGGAAGACGGATCAATGTAAAAGGTAAAATATAAAATAGACAATGGAAGAAAAATACAGTCCGCCTGCGGTGGATAACCACGGATTGCACCGATTTCACTGATTAAGAAAATACAGAAGA
>DAOVXR010000283.1 GCA_030636065.1 Sedimentisphaerales bacterium
ACGGCCTCAATTTGGTGCCAACGGCACACGAAAATCCATCAGAGCTTTGAGGGTGATGTAGTAACTGAAGTTGGGGCCGGAAGAGCGCATAGCCGGGTGACATAGCGTAACCCCCCGGAAGGGTTGCGACAACCATCAAAAAGCCCTGAAAGGGCCTGCCTTGAGCGCAGCCGAAAGGGCGAAAGAAAGTCCGCCGTTCTTTAACTTCAAATCATCAAATCATTAGATCATTAAATCATCAAATTCCTCACCCCTCCAACTCTTTCACCACTATACTATTTCCTTCGATAACAACTATCTTGATTTTTCGTCCTGTTTCGATCAGTTCTCCGCGTGTTACGACGTTCAGTCGATTTTTGCCGAATCGAGCGATACCGCAGGGGTGTAGTTCGCTGCCGCTGACGCCTTCCTCGCCGACCATTACTTGTGGTTCGGGCGCCGGCGACGCGACGCCTCCGGAACGAACGCTGACCGGGTCTTTATACGCAGTCAGTACCAGACGATTGGTCAGTGGCAGACGTGGAAAATATTTGCCGATAAAATACGCGAATATGCAGAACCCTATAAAACCTGCCATTAGTCCCTGCAGGTTTTGTTCGAACAGAGTCCAGTCTAACGGCGATGCCGGGATGGGAAGTTCTTCCGGCGGATTGCCCACCATCATTGCCCCTATCGCGAAGATCATCAGCAGGACGCCGGAAATACCGGCCACGCCGAACCCCGGGATTACGAAAATCTCCATCATCATCAGTCCCATCCCGATTGCGAAGACGGCTATTTCCCACCAGTTGGCCATACCGATTAGATATTTACTGCCGAACAGAACGATCAACGCTGCTACCGCCACTGCTCCCGGCAGTCCTACTCCCGGGCTGTTCAGTTCCGCGTATATGCCTAAGAGTGCTACCATAAACAGTATCCCGGTTACTGCCGGGCTTGTCAGCATTCGTACCAGTTCTTCCGACCAGTTGGTTTTCAATATTTGTGCCGGCCGCTCGAACGTAATTTGGTCGCGTTCTTCCAGATAGGCCAATGTTTCTTCTCTTGCCTGCTCGTCCAGCCCTTCCACAACTGTCCGGGCCAGTCCGTATTCGTATGCCAGGTCCGCGCCCAGCGTCAACAATGAATCCTTGTTATTGATGAGTTCTTTGTTTGCCAGGTCATATATTTTATCGTCCTTCGGCAGATTATCACCCTCGAAGTATTCGTACTTTTCGGTTTGTATGTTTTTTATTTTATATACCTCGATAGCGACTGTTACCATTGCTTTGCACAGTGCTGCCGGATAGCCGTTGGTCTTGGCTGCTGTCTCGAAGTAGCTTCGGAGCGGGCTTTCCATTTTCTCCCGTTCTACTCCTTCCAGTTTGCCGCCCATCGTAATTGGTGCGCAGTCACCGATTTGGGCATTTTCTTTCATTATGATGTCCTGACACGCCACGCTGATCAGTGCTCCTGCCGAGATAGCTTTTGTTCGGATGTATGCTGCCGTGCGGGCCTTTTTGGACACTTCTTGCAGGATATATTGATAGATGGAAAGTGCGCTATCGACTCGGCCCCCGAAGGTATCCATCTCGTATATGATATAGGTCGCGCCATCGTCCAGTGCTGTTTTTGTCCGCCGTTTGATCGACTCGTATAGTCCTTCGTCAACCATTTCTGAGCATTCTATGAAGACTGCTTTATGGGTTATTCCTTTTGCGAAAACAAGCTGCTTTTTGGCTTTCGCCGAGACTGTTCCTGGGCAGCAGAGGCATATTGACAACACTATCTGTGATATAATGATGGTTTTGATCATAAGAAGTTTCCCTGATAGCAAATAGTAACTTAACATTTGTTATTATACCAGCCACAACTCAAAATGCCAGTTTTTGATTTCGTAACTTGCGTTTTGTTCCAAAGATGGGTAGGGTGTGACATATTGTAACAGCAACTGACTGTTATGATGCGTTAATTTAAAACAGAAATAACGTGGAAAAATCGCGAAAAAAGTATATAATCGGTATAGTTGGTGCTGTGGGGGCTGGCAAGAGTTCCGTAGCTGCTGAGTTTGCCCGACTTGGCTGTGGGGTGATTAGGGCTGACGAATTGGCTCATGAATGTTTGGGCCGACCGGAAATAATTGAGCAGATTGTCGGATGGTGGGGGGCTGATATTCTTGGTGTCGAGGGCAAAATTGATCGTGGAAAAGTGGCGGATATTGTCTTTGAGGACACCGCTGAGCTTGAAAAACTGACCGATCTGGTACACCCACTTATTGAGCGTCGTATAGAACGCTTAATCCATATATATCAAGAAGATACAGCAATAAAGGCGGTGGTTTTGGACGTGCCGCTTCTCGTTGAGAGGGGTTTGGTAAAACTGTGTGATTTTGTGATTTTTGTCGAGACTAATGGGCAAAATCGCGAGAAACGGTTAAAAAATAACAGGGGCTGGACGTCTCGACGAATAAAAAAGATAGAAAATTTACAAAAATCACTGGACTTTAAAGAGAAATTGTCCGAATATAGCATAAACAACAATTCTGGTATCTCCGCAACTGCCAGCCAGGTTGAGCGAATTTTTCTTTCAATATTGGGATAAAAAAAGCGGTAAGTGTTGCTGTGCCCTGTGTTTAGGGCGTGTATGTCGGTGGGAAGACCCAGGGGGAGCAAAGGACGAGGGGAACTGCCGCCATTGGTGAAAAAACGCCTGTTTCTGCTTTCCATTTTCGTTTTTTCCTGCTGAACATATCGAAAATCAGACAGCTATGCTTGTCTCAATATATGCTACCCATCATTTTATGTGTTACAAGTCATATATTTTAATGGTCGTTCAGTACCTTTGACAAAGACATCAATTTTACCAAATAACCTTAAATTTCTATGAAGTTCTATGAATAAAGGAGAGTTTTCGCATGGCCAAGGCCTGTACAAAAACTAAAGTTACCAGGAAAAAGACTGCCAAAAAGACCACCAAAAAGAAAACCAAAGCAGTAACAGCAAAAACAACGGACACCGTCGTCGAAAAACCCGAAGATGCGGAAAGTCAGTCCGAAACCAAATCAGAGGAAACAAATACAATGACCGAAACAGCTGAAATATCAAAACCAATCTCACAACAAAAAAAAGCCAAAGGCGACGTCGGCAAAGAGAAAAGAACCATCGACGAAGAAACACATGCCAAATATGAAGAAATCAAAAAAGGC
>DAOVXR010000012.1 GCA_030636065.1 Sedimentisphaerales bacterium
GAAACCAAAAACGATCCTGAGTTCGCCGCTCAACTGGCCAAACTCGCAGACATCTACGTCAACGACGCCTTTGGCACCGCCCATCGTGAACACGCTTCTATGTTCGGAGTACCCTCGGCACTCGGTGCCGGCAGGCGGGCATGTGGTTTTCTGATCGAAAAAGAACTCAAATATCTCGGCGAAGCTCTCGCGGATCCGCAGAAACCTTTCGTGGCGATTCTCGGCGGTGCCAAGGTCAGTGACAAAATCAGTGTTATCGAAAACCTGATCGGCAAAGTAGATCGTATTCTCATCGGCGGCGGGATGGCTTACACTTTCTTCAAGGCACAGGGCTATGAAATAGGCCAAAGCATCTGCGAAGAAGACAAGCTGGAAGTAGCGTCCGGCCTGCTTGCCTCGGCTCGCACCGAGGGTTGTGAAATCGTACTGCCGGTGGACAACATCATCGCTAAGGAATTCAAAGCCAATGCGGAAAATGAAGTCAATACCGGCGATATGCCGTCGGATTGGCAGGGGTTGGATATTGGACCGGAAACCCAAAAACTCTTTGCCGACAAAATTGCCGACGCTAAAACAATCGTATGGAACGGGCCGATGGGCGTCTTCGAGATGGAACCCTTTGACGTCGGCACCAAGGCCGTAGCCGAGGCTATCGCCGAGGCCACCGACAACGGGGCCGTCAGTATCATCGGCGGCGGCGATAGTGCCGCGGCTGTTGCTCAAATGGGACTCGAAGATCGTATGAGCCATATCTCCACCGGCGGCGGCGCGAGCCTCGAATTCCTCGAAGGCAAAAAGTTCACCTGCCTCGAAATCCTCGACGACAGGGAATAAGGGGGAGACAGTTTGCGAAAATTACCACCCACCGGTACTATCGAGATCGCCCCGTCTATTTTGAGCGCCGATTTTTCCCGACTTGGCAAGCACATCGCTCAGATTGAGCGGCATGTGAAGATATTGCACCTTGATATTATGGATGGCCATTTTGTGCCGAACCTTACTATCGGGCCGGTTGTGGTCAAAAGGATTCGTTCTCATAGTCAACTCTTTTTCGATGTTCACCTGATGATTGACGATGCGCCGAAATATGCGCCGGAGTTCGTCAAGGCTGGTGCGGACGGTATTACCTTCCATCTCGAAGCTGTTTCCGACCTGCGGAAAATGATTAAACAGTTGCGCGATCTTGGCGTATCGGTGGGCATATCCATCAAACCTGGTACACCGGTCAGCGCACTTGAACCGGTTGTCGCCGATGTGGATATGGTTCTTTTGATGACTGTTGAGCCGGGCTTCGGTGGACAATCATTTTTGCCGGAGAGTCCGCGGCGGGCCGAAGAAATCAGAAAAATGCTGCGATCCGATCAGCGTCTTGAAGTTGACGGCGGCATCGACGCCACCACTGCGCCGATTATCGTCGCGGCAGGGGCCGACACACTCGTCGCAGGAAACGCCGTTTTCGGCCGGGAATCCCCAGCCGAAGCGGTTAAGACCATTTACGAATCTGCAACCGCAAATACGTAACAGTTTATTGTTCAAACCAGCTTATCGACTGCTTCAGCGACCAGCTTCGCTATCGGTAAATGTTGCGGACACCGTGCTTCGGCGGCCCTGTAATCGGTTCTCAACAGCTTACCTCTGACATCGTTGGGAATCTGGGCGAAAAGCTCTCTTGCTCTGTCGTGCTGATTGTAACTGTTATAATACATCAAATACCGCATAATGTCACTGACAAAAGGCACATCGGCCAAGGCCGCGTTACATATATCCGCGCAGCCGGCACAATAGCCGCTGCAGGTCGCTTTGGCATATTGCCTTAGAATATCCCTGTCCATTTGTGTGAGTTTTGTCTTATCGAGTGTAGCCGCTGCGTTCGAAGTTAAATGAGCAATATTGTCCATCCCTACACAGGCCGAACTGAACCTTTTGTCTTCCAATACAATTTTTATTTTTGCCTGCCCCTCGGTAAAACCTTGCTGCAGGAAATGCTCGCTTATTTTTTCATCCTTTTTGGGTTTAGGCCAAAGTGCCTGAGTTTTCATAGCGATAAGGCCGATGCCTGCTTTATGGCAGGCGTCAATAGCGGCCTGCAATTCAGCATCCTGCATCATCCTGAAATTATAAAGTAACATTGCCACATCAATCCAGCCGAGCTTGGCCGCGGCAGAGAGGCACTTGGCCATATTGCCGTGGGTACTGATGCCGACAAATCGTATCAGCTTTCGCTTTTTCGCACTTTCGGCCCACCGGCGCACTTCATCTGTTAATTGGGCGGGGTCGGATAATCCGGGGTCTCCGGAGCCGCGGCGTGACACAGTGATGAAGTCCACGATATGGAACAAGTCAACATAGCTGGTATTCATTCTTTTTAGAGAGGCCTGAAGACGTTTTTCCACATCCGCTATTGTTGTTGACCCCACGGACTTTGTAACAAGAAATAATTTCTTCCGCATCTCCGGATTTTTCGAAAGGTATTTACCTATCCCAAGCTCACTGTTTCCACCTGCATACCGGTGTGCCGTGTCCCAATAGTCAACACCCAACTGGAGAGCCTTTCTCAAAACGATTTGGTTCTCAATAGTATCAAACGCCGTCCCCAGAGACAGGCAAGGCACATCGACACCTGTTTTACCTAATTTCCGTCTTGGCACTTGCGGGTATTTGGGCTTTTGCGTTTTTTCCGGAGCACCCGGCTCGCTTGGGCTGGTTTTGGCATGAGCGGAAGAAGCAATTGTTACCTCTGCTAAAGCAGGTGCCAGGCCCGCCGCCCCGACCGTCTTGATAAAACCACGTCGATCAATTTTATTATATTTGTCTTTCATCATCGTAGCTCCTATGTTGATTACCGTTTTAGTAGAATCGCTCTGTTTGCGTTTCGCGTTTCTCCCTCCGCTGAGACCCTTACGGCCTTTTTGCCGCTTACGGGACACTCATGCTCGCAAACTCCACAGCCGATACATTTTTCGATATCAATGAAAGGTTTCTGCAGTCGCACCTGTAATTCAATCTTCTCACCGGCGACAGGGCCCCGCGAAAATTGTTGATCGGGTGAAAGTTCTATCGAGTTGTTTGTGTTTGTAACGATTTTCCGTTGTTGGTCGGTCCCGTGAACACAATAGTAGTCGCCGCTGCCGAATTTGCCGGACACAAGGGTTTCTTTGACTTCTATGGTATCGGCAGTGGCTTTCTCGACGGTCAGGATGCCGTCTCTTACCGTGTTGAAATACTCCCGTGTGTAGATAGCCTTCGGACTGACTGGGCAGTTTTCCTGGCAGACTATGCAGGGCTTGTCCATCGCCCACGGCAGACATCTGTTACGGTCAAGAAAGGCGGTGCCGATCTTGATCGGACCGATCTGGGCAAACTCGTCGGTGCCAAGCTTTTCCGAGAGCGTAATCGGTCTGATAGCCGAGGTTGGACAGGCACTGCCGCATTCTGTGCAGTTCAGTTGACAGCCACTCGAACCAATCCGATAATTCAGTACGGGAGTCCAGAGATTCTCCAGACCGCCTTCAATGCTGCCCGGTTGGATGACGTTTGTCGGACATAGGCGCATACATTGGCCGCACTTAATACACCTTTTCAGGAATTCCTCTTCCGCCAGTGCTCCAGGCGGCCGAATCAGCTTGTGGTGCCAGTTATCACCCAGTTTGCCGCTCAACCTTACAGCCGGTACAGCAAAAATACCGCTTATTAGTGAAACCAGCAAGCCCCTGCGTGATATGTCCGGGTTTGTTATCTCTGTCGCCGCCGACGGGGGCGTCCGGTAGCCTGTCAGTTCGTCCTTACAGTCGTCTAAGCAGTTAAAGCAAAGTACACACTCGCTTGTTCTTATACTGCCACTTGGCTGACACCCGCCTTCGCAGGACTTCTCGCATAATTTACAGTCGCTACAGTTTTTTTGTTTTTTACCGATACGCCAGATTGCAAATCTTCCCAGTATCCCGAACAGCGCGCCAAGCGGACATATAAATCTGCAATAAAATCGCGGGATGATTAGATTGAGCAGCACGGCGGTGAGGAACACTGTCATTATCAGCCATGCTCCCTCGTAAAACCTCGCTGAAACGGAAACGAAGTTGACGCTTCTGTCTAAGATAGGCACTATTAACAGGTTGAACGAACGTGTTACAAGCGGTATGGGATCGAGTAGTCCCGTCTGCAAAGTGGCGGCTATTGACGGAAACGCAGCCATAAACAGGAACACAACAAGAATGATGTACTTTACGCACTGAGCCTTTCGGTATCGGTTGACCTGAATTCTCTGTTTTGTGGTCCTTTTGCGATTGCCTAAAAAGCCCGCGAAGTGATGTATCGAGCCGAAAGGGCAAACCCAGCTACAGAAGAATCGCCCAAAGATTATCGTCAGCACAATTGTAGCCAACGCCCACAGAAGAGGCCAATATAATGTGTGCGTAGTTAGTACCGTGCCTATCGCTACGAGCGGATCAAGTTGCATAAACCAGTTGATCGGCCAGCCCCGCAGCCGCCAGAACTCATCTCCGGTGGTGCTGACTATGCAAAACCACACAAACATCAGGAAAAAGAACACCTGACTTATTCTTCTGGTCCAAACAATTTTCATAACTATACCTGATTGGTTTATGAGTATATGGGTTCACTCTTATACCCTTATACCCTTATACCCTTATACCCTTATACCCTTACTATTGGTTTGAGCGATTTATAATCGGTGGTTCCGACCCCGGCCAGTTCGGCCTTTGCGAGGTATGGCAAATCCGTAACCTTCAGGTCGAGCAGGCCGGCCCCATAAGAATCAACTGCCACCATATCGCAACCGGCGATCATAGTATTAGCGCGTCTCAAATCCGAGACTGAGCCGCCGGTAGGCCCGTTAGTCATCATAACCTCGGTACCGTCCAGAATCACCAGGGTCGGCTTAACCATCGTAGCCAGCTCAGCGATAATCGTATTAATGTCCTGATGAAAGATGTTTCGCCGTCCGCCCAAAAGCCCGTACCAGTTTTTCATTGTCATTGATGCACCGCTTCTGTGATGGTCTTTGATAGGGGAGATGCCGATTAGTTTGTCCACGCCCTTAAACGGTTCATAGAGGATGGGCCAGTTCCTGATAAGCTTTCCGCTTTCGAGTGTGGTATGCCTGAAGAGATTATCTCGCGGCAGTATAATCCTTGCGCCAACCTTGCTTGCGGCTTTTCCGATTCCACTTAATCTGAAACAGCTTGCCGGGGCGTTAATGGGATTGTCGGTAACAATAACTTTTTTTGCCCCGGCTTTGTAGCATAGCCGAACCACCTCGGCAATTAGTTCAGGATTGGCCGTAGCCCCTAACATCGGTGGCGACGCAAACGCGACGTTCGGTTTTATCGCGACCACCTCGCCGTTTTTTACGAATCTTGATATTCCGCCGAGCAATTCTATCGCTTTATTGACGGTCTTGACTCTGTCGGAGCCTTTGACAACACTCATCGTCTTGCCGGGTTGCTGCTGTATCGAGAAATCGGGAAATGTTACCAGTTCCCCGGTTTTGTCGCCTGGTTCAGGACCTTTACGGTCATAAAGTCGGGCCGCGATAATACCAGCCGCCGCGATAGACGCTCCCGCCTTGCTTGTCCGAACCAGGAATTGCCTTCGCCCTAAATCCCTGTCGATTTGATTAGTCATCTCTGGTTGCCCCTCCGAGTTTTTTGATAAGTTTTATTACCAGTTCTTCAGCGGCCTTTTGGTTTTCCGCTTCGTGAACACCCACTACAAAGGCTCCCGTTGAAAGCACGATCTCGGTCGTATCATAAAAATCGAAGACCATACCTTTCAGATTTTCTTTTATCGCTTGTTTTATCTTACCGCCGTTTTCGACAAGAAAGTTACGATAGTTTTGTGCCACGGCGTCGGCTTCGCTTGCGCTGGAGCGTTTGCCGAGAAACGCTGTTATGGCTTCACCGTCAAGTTCGTATTTGGCGGCAAAGATGTCGTTTAGTTTCTCCGACCCAAAGGCATTTGCCTGATAAAGCTTGATGCTTCCGGGAACCAGATTATCCCTGGGCAGGTGTTTGATCTCAGGTATGCCGGTATCACCGACAATATTCAGGTGTGTGGGTATCTTCTTCGCCACTTCCGCCATTGCTGTTATCAATCGCTGCGATTCGGAGAAGCCGATCATCTCAATGTAGTATTTGCCATACGCAAGATAGAGCGCGTTGCTTGTTTTGTATGCGAATTCCATATCCGTTAAGAGCTTGACGTCAGCCCTTTTTTGGACGCTATAGACTGTAAATGCGTTCTTGGCCACCCCCATATCAAAAACATAAAGTTCCATTACAAGAGTGTCGTCCGACCGGCCCGCAAATCGCTGGGTGGTCAATTCTTCGAATCCGGACTCGATGTATAGAGGGGCCTTGCCGTTGATTTTCTCGTAAAGATTGTCTGCCTCATAGGCTTCCATATCCGAAAGTGTGACAAATCCGGCAGGCAGCAGGAAAGCAAGGTCTTCGGCTTCTGCGGGCTTCTGCTTTATTAACACACCGACAGCGATTAGGAAAAGAACCGTTAGTATGATAACACTTACAGCGGATTCGAGATGTTTGCTTCGCATCATATAACCCTCCATGGGATCAATATGTTATGAGATAGCCACAAAACAACAACTTGGAATCAGAATAACCGATTCTCGCAAGGTGGTCAAGGTTTTTAGCAGAGGGTCCGAATGTCCATGTCCGGGGGAATTAAAGATGTCTGGTAACATTTTCAGTGGCAGGCGTGAGGCGGACGAAACAAGAGCGGGGCCGTGCCCGCCATTTGGGATTGCTTGCGACCGGTGGTAGCGTCTGATGTACATCATCAAGCGCGATGGCTACTTTCTATTATTCGTTATTGGGATTTCGTTATTGATTCCTCATTCTGATTTCGTCATTCATCATTATTTCTGTAGGGTGGGCCTATGGCCCGCGTTTATGTCTTGCAGCGGGGTCTTACCCAACGCGGTTTTCTACTCAATCTCAATTATTACCGCTTGATACTTGTCAATTTTTGGCAGGGTTATATACAGAGTATTGTCATTTCTTTTATGGGAAAATTCGCCCGGAACAAACAGGGCAACCTTCTTTATTTTTTTACCCCGTGGTATATTATACTTGATAACAACATTATCAATGGGCGGAATGTAATAGATGTTTTGCCGCGTGCTTCCCTGCTTACATCCGGCCCAGCTTACCAGGTGCAATACTCTGGTATTGCCTTTATAAGTCATGTTCGCGATTAAAGACGATGGGGCGTCTATCTCAAAAGGCACCCCTGCCGGGCTTACATATTCAACTACATTCTTAATAAAATCACCGAATTGTCGGATGTGGCTCTGTAAATAGGCCGCGTCCAGCGCCGCCGGAATATAGGCCACCTTTCCTTTTCCATAGCGGGACACCACCAGACCGGGAAAAATGGGTTCTGTATTTGTGCCTATGACGATGTCCGCGGCCACTTCCGCACCGGGCAGTGCTCTGACCGGTTCATACAGAAACGCTGGTATGAGATTGTCGGTTAGTGGTGGTTTGATAACCTGTTGGCCGGGCCGAGCTTTCATATACAAATCCCACACGCCACCGAAGGATAAGGTTGCCGCCATTTTCTCGGACATGTTTTCGTCCGGCTCGATGTACTGGATTCCAGCCAGATCGCCAAGGGCAAAATCGGAACGTTTTTTTCCTTTTTCATCGTAAAGTGAGGTGGCATAGGTCATAACCAGCCCGCCGCCTTGTTTGACAAAGTTTTTAATGTTCGCAATCTGTTTGTCGGAAAGGTAACAAATATCCGGAAGATATAATACCTTGTATTGATTGAGCAATTCAGGATTATTAAGGTCTTCTTTCAGGAACGACGTCGTTTGTATATGGTTATCGACACATGCTGCGAACGCCCCTGACGTACAGTTGCGAGCGTTTGTTTTCCACAGCCACTCTTTGCCCTCGTGTCCGGGCGGGTCCTGGTCGTTCCAGACTACGGCGCAGAATTTATACTGCCTGAAATTGTCCATAAATATTTTATTCTCATCGAACACACGAAACGCTTCTTTTACCGGTTCGCGGGATTCGGGGTCATCTACGAAGTAGTACGGGTTGAACAGAATCGGCGCACCGCCAAAGACGACAGAAATGTATATTCCCTGCTGCATTTCGTACTTATTGGTCATTATACGTGAATACCCGTCGTACATGCCCACATAGGGCCAGACAGCCAGGCCGTGAGAAACAGCCAGGCTGATTCCCTCCATGCGACCCAGTGTGCTACTGGAGAATTCGTATAAAAAGGCGTCGCTTCCGTTCATTATCCGCCAGTCTGGTTTGGGGATTCTGGAGGCGTGGTTGATGTTGTATATCAGGGGAATATCTTTGTGGGATTTGATGATGCGTTTTGTTTCCAGAAAAACTTCCACGAGTCTTTCTTTGTACCAGTCGCGGTAGCGGTCGATAGTTTTTAGTTCACTGCGGGTGTAATCTTTTTTGTGCTTGTGGTAGGGCAGGTCCAGGCCGGTTGCCTGTTTGAAACCTTTTGTGCATCCCGGACAATAACAAATTCTCATAGGGCCTGAGAACCCATAATAAAGCATCCAGGCGTCGAAATATACTCCGTCAACATCATATTGGCTGACGACCTTTTCCACCATATCGAGAAAGGCCTGACGGTATTCGCTGTTCCAGCAAACAGGAGACACTTTTTCGCCCATAGTCCACCTTACGGATATGTCCTGCTGCGGAGTGGTCCACTGGGCCCATTCGGGCTTCACAATTTTGGCAGCCAGTACCCCGCCGGTTCTGAAATAGGGTACTACCCTGATGCCGTAAGGTTTGCAGGCAGCGATACATTCCGCTAAAAGGTCGCGGCCGGCCAGGTCGGGGTGAGTCTCGAATTTTGTGCCGGGAATATAGTAATAAAAGCCCGAAGTGGCGATTCTGAGCGTATTAGCGTGCATGTCCGCCATGGTCCGTGCCAACTCTTCGGCGTCAAACTCGATACCGGGTGAAAGGGGATACGTATAGCCGTCTATAATGAATGTCCTTGCCCGACGAATCCAGTCGAAATTCGATGGGGAAGATGACTGGGCAATGACAAATTTTCCCGGAAGAATCAAAAGCAAAGTGGTTAATATGATTAACCATAAGGTTTTATGATCAATTGTAAGCCAAAAGTGTTTCGGAGGAATCGATGTTTTCATAGTAAATATTCCAAAAAGGTATTCATAGAATATCAGGGACAGTACGACAATTCGTGCTACACGCAACATAATAAATCAGAGCAACGCCATCTTACCAGATTTGTCAATAGTACGCCAAATATAGTTTATAGCGCGCGCAAATACGATGGTATTGCAGTTTTGCAACCTTTTTTTTAACGTTTTTTTTCAGTTCCAGACACTTATCAACACAAAACGACCAAAATCAAGCAAAATTGAACGAAATTTTGGCCGAAAAAACGGGCCTACCATCGTAAATGCGCGCGCCAGAAGAGATAGAACACGGATGACGCGAATTATGAATCAGTTGTGAGTTGTGAGTTGTGAGTGGTGAGAAAGGCAGAATACAGAAAAGATATTTCAGCCACGAATCCGCCTGCGGCGGACGAATTGACACGGAAAAGAAAAGACAGAAGAAAAAATAATCCGCAGATTACGCAGGATTACACAGATTAAGAAAAGATGGAAAATAAATTGAACAGAAGGTAACGAAGGAAACGAAGAAGAAAAGAAATGGTTCAAAACGAGTTTTTTAATCCCCGATAAAATTCATCAGTTATGGTTTCGAGCACTTAATCTTATTTCAGACCAGCCAATAATCTGGGGCGCATCATTTTCTTTTTTTTCTCTGCCATAAAAATTATTACAGAACTCAGGGCCAATGGAAGCTATCAATCGAATTCGATAGTTGCCCGGTTTCTTTGGAACATGAAAACTGAAATCTTTTTCGAACGGCTCGAGTCCTTTGGATAGCGGACCTTCATAAAGCACACAAATTGGTTCCTGAGGTCGCCAACTACCAAAGATTCCGATTTTGATCTCAGTTTTTGGGTCTTCACGAATATAACAGAAGAAATAATGTCTTTGCTACGACACAAGTTTTAATCTGAAGTAATCATCAAGCGTATCATCCATTAAGCGTCCACCAATTAGGACCGAACCCCTTGACATACTATAGAACACACCATAATCATCCTGGGCATTCGTATCGATACTGCCAAAGATTACCAATTGTATATTTCCACCAACTCCGGTGGCTGGAATTCCGACATTTGGCAAGGAACCAGTTAATGTACTCGATGGCAATACACCAGCACCGATATAACTTCTCTTGAAACTACCGCCGGCTATCACAAGTCCAATATTGCCATTGTTCAGCAGATCGCCGCCGCCCGATTCCTGTATATCGAAGGCGCAATCAGTACCAACGTCATAACCGCCCAGAATATACGAATCAAGTATATCTCGCCGGATACTGATCATTCGAATATTGCCGCCTGCGCTTAGGAGGGCATTGTCCAGGTTGTCCGCCATGAGGATACCAATTTCTGTGCCGGCCCTGACCGATCCCGTAATATCACCTCCCATAGCCATCAGCATGTTAATCTTGCCCATTGCGGAAACTCGGCCGCTGACGTCGCCGTTGACCATGAGCATGCCGATATTATTACCCGCCCGAACGGTTCCTGTTAAACCACCCCTTTGGCTCATAAGCATATTGATATTGCCGGAGGCGGAAAGCTGGCCGGTTGTCGCTCCGGAAACGATGACCGTTCCGATGTCACCGTTACGGGCTGTCAGGTCGGCGCCGAGATCGCCTGTTCTCGGCATTACCATCGCTATTTTGTCGGCGGTAAGAGAACCGCTGGAAAAACTATCGCACATAAACATATTTACCGGTCCGGCTATGTCAAAATCAGCCCCCACATCACCCGCAATTACCATAAGGCCGTTTCCAGGTTGGCCGGTGGTAATCGTTACGGTATCCGCTATATCGCCAACCATCATCATGCCCAGGCTTCCGGTCATAGTAATGTCGCCCCACAGGTTCACGTTTTGGGCAATTATCATGCTCAACGATTCGCCGTTAATATCACCTAAATCCGCTTGGCCGTCACCGCCGGTAGATGTGATCATAAGCATACCCGGATTGCCCTGGCAAACAGTATCTATGCTTTTTATCTCTATGTTATCGCCGATAACAGTGGGTATTCCATATATTACAGTTTCGATAAGGTTTGTCCCGGCAAACATCACAACGGCCTGCCCACCGATGGAAAGAACTCTAACATTGGAACCATCAGCGTCACGGAAAGACACAGTATTACCCGACGCTCCGCCCAGGGTAACTTTAACGGGTAATACGATCTCTCCCTCGAACTTGTGTTCCATAGGATTGCCTGCCAAGTCAATAACTTCCGGACCTATTGTAATTCTATAGTCCCCACCGGCCTCCTGTTCAGGAAAACGAATACGACAGGAGTCGGCCGTAAGCGGTTGGAAGGAATCACTGTAAAACAGTCCTTCGGGGCCGAATACTTCCACGCCCACTCGGCTCAAAGCAGGCACATCGACAGGTTCGCTGAAAGTTACATCCAGGTAAGAAAAATTTTCGTCCAGTTGGCCCAAAGGACCGGCAGTTATAATTGTAGGAGCAATAATATCAATAACAAATTCCAGCGCGGCTTCAGTTCCGACATTTTCCGCATAATCCTTGGCGCGAACATAGAAAGTATGAGTTCCATCCGATAAAGCATCAACAGTTACGCTAAGATTTGTTTGCCAGTCGCCCCAGGTGTTATCATCAATACGCCATTGGTATCCAGCTACACCGGTAGGATTAACACCAGGGTCAATTGCTGCACCCCATGTGAATGTCGGACTTGTAACATTAGTAATATTGTCGGTATCTGAAAAACCAGAATCGCTGAATGAGTGTAAATCTGGTGTGCCAGGAGCCAGGGGAGGTGTTTTGTCAAATGGAGGAGCATTGATTGTCAATGTATAGTTAGGGCTGTAATCGCCACCATAACCATAAACACGCACGTAGTAATTACCAGAAGCTAAACCGGCAAGTGATATATTTTCAGTATCACCCCAGATGTCTGACTCACCAAGGACAACTGGTTCGGGGTCATCGCTCCATAGTTCCAAGGCAAGATCACCTTTATAGCCATCAAAGTCGATACCTATAAAATCACTCTCCGTACCTACGCTTTCTGTGCTGAAAGAATACCAGTCTTCATCAACAACGATTAAAGAATCCCACGAATTATCATCAAAAAGAACCTCAAAATTCGTAGCAGTAATATACGTATTGTTTGGATCAGCTATGTCATATTGGTCATCTGTAACAGGAATCCCATTGTCAATAAAGATCGCGTTTAGCTCATCAATGTATCCAAAGTCTCTGTCAATCCAGGCATGATAAATATCATTCCTGGGGTTATTATCATTGTCCCATATTGCATCGGGCATATCATTTTCAAAGATTGTCCAAAAACTGGAAAACCCTTCATCTATTCCGTCATCGTCATTTTCACCACCGTCATAAATATCCCAAATAATACTGGCCACTGCACCTTCAACTATATCGCCCGTATTCCCATCTTCATTATAAAGATCATATTCTTCGATGTAGTTCTTGTGGCCATCCGCTCCCATCCATAACCAGTTATATTCCAAGTCAAAATCTTCGGAAATCCAAGAGTACTCATAGGAAGCACCATAAGAAGCAACCTGAAAAAACTCCGCCCATCCTTCGGTAAGTGCAAATTCTGGTGACGATTCTGAGTATATCCAGTGCATACCCAGTCCGGCATTAGCAGTTCCATCAGCAGGGTCTTCTTCACCCATTGGAACATCTCCCAAAGGAAGATTGTCCCCACGAATTTCATAATGAACCGCATGACCATACTCGTGCTTAACGGCCGATTCAACATTAGGCCAATCGTTTGGTATCCATATCGCATTACTTCGTAAATATGGCAAGTTGGTATAACCATAGGTAAATTGTGGCCAATCTCTAGCAGGCCAATAAACACCTACTTGACTTCGTGTCCAGTCGTTTCCACTCTCTTCATATAGCCATGCCCAAGATGATGATAAAGCATCGTGGATAGCAAAAGAATTTGTATCAATTCCTGATATAGTTGTACTCCCAAAGTCAACCGTGTCGCCAGACACCTCCCATTTAACCTCAGTGTCGTAATAATAACTTATCCCCAAATAATCAGCTATCCAGTTCGGAGATACTCTGGCTATTGGGTCATTGATTAGAATCCTTACATATAAATCTCTATAAGTACCATTTTCCGGGTCAATATTTGTAATGGAATTGCCATATAAATCTTCATTAAAATAATATTCGCCGTCCCATACAGCATCAAAAGCTACAAATTCATCATCTGTGTTTATATTATGTTCCCACAATTCTACTACATAAGCATTAGCTTTTACCAAATAATCATCATTATTTATATATGAGAATGAACCTTTTATTGTAATAGGATTAGGATCCCTTTCAGTAACTCTTAGCTGATAAGTTCCAGTATAATCGCTACCCAAATAAGAAGGTTCAACATTTATATAACGATAACCTGACGTTGGTGCTACCCATTGAATCTTTGAAGCAAGACCATTTCCTGAATCATCGTCAGAATCTAATACTGTATATCCATTGGTATCGCGGAGCCACAAATACGTATCTGTTAGTGTTCCTATGGAAGTCTCAATTGTGTATTGATAACCAGAGTTCGCATAAAAATAGAAAAAATCATTATCTCCATAAGTTTCGATATTTCCATTTACCCAACTGTTTTTGTTTATATAAGTTGCTGTTGAAGCTGAATCGCCATGATCATCAATCGGCAGAAAAGTTGCCGTTATGCCAACTCCATAGGAACCGGTATTATAAAATGGACTTTCAACATTGAAATAGTAAGTACCACTATAAGATGCGGTCCAACTGACGGAGGCAGAACCACCTGTATAATAGCTGCTATCTGTACGTAGGGTGGTATAGCCATTGCTACTTTTTAGCGATAGCTTTATGCTGCCCAAAGTGCCGAAACCAACGCTTATACTGTAAGTACCCCCTGAAATCGCATAAAACGAAAACATATCATCATCGAAGCCATAATCGCCTATATAGCCAGCATCACTATCAGGTGGATATAATGCTGTTGCATTCCACCAGTAATCACCGTGGTCGTCCCCCAAACCGGATAACAATAATCGAGGCTCAAGCATTTCAACTATCAAGCGATTTGAAGATATAGACTGTATGTTTTTGCCGTCTTGAAATGTCCGTCTTAATTTTTTCAGCAATCTGTTCATAATCTCGTTCCTTTCGTATAGCAAAAAGAACCTGCGACCCGGAATAATGGTTGAAAACAGCCATCCCTGACCCGACAAATATCATAACCCTGTTCAGATTGCTATGATACCAGATTGGTTTGTCAAATGCAAGACGTCATATCAACTATATAAAGCCGACCGGGGTAAGCGATTGATATATATACGCTTACACCTTCGCACACTAAAGTACATCTTTGCCTACGGCAAAAAGGTGGCACACGATTTTTCGTAACCGTTCACGCTTTTTATCCGCTTGTGGCGGACTTTCTTTCGCCCCTTCGGGGCTTTGAGAGTTGTTGTCGCAACCTTTCCGGGGGCTTACGCCCCCGGCTATGC
>DAOVXR010000329.1 GCA_030636065.1 Sedimentisphaerales bacterium
ATTTTCATAACACCTTGCAAAAGCAGGTTTTACGCAAATAAGGCATGATATGACCAGTCTGTATTATTTCATTGTCAATCCCAAATCAGGCTCGAATGTGGATATAAACTGCGTACGGCGGTTGCGAGATTATCTGCGCGGGCGTAATCAGCGAGCAGTTTTGGAGCTTACCCGCTCACTGGAGCATGCCGGCAAACTCGCCCGCGACGCGGTAGCGGCCGGGGCCAAAATGGTCGTAGTGGCAGGGGGAGACGGTACAGTCCGTACCGTTGCGGACGCCCTGGCCGGGACGCAAATACCCATCCTGATTATTCCCTGCGGCACAGAAAATCTCATGGCCGGCGAACTCGGATTAGACGGCTCCTGGAAAACGACCCTCAACACCTTCGAAGGCGGCCTGATCAGGCAATTAGACCTCGGACAAGCCAATGACAGGCATTTTATGGCAATTGTGGGGGTCGGTTTCGATGCAGAGGTGGTCAGGCGAGTACATAATTTAAGGTCAGGCCACATCAGCCATCGAAGCTATATCTGGCCCATCTGCCGCACGTTTTGGGAGCATAAATTCCCCCATCTGCAGGTGGTGGCCGACGGAGAATCGCTTTGCGATGAGCCTGCCCTGGTCTTCGTCAGTAATATATCCCGATATGCCGTCGGACTGGGGATTTCGCCCGATGCGGATGTCGGCGACGGACTGTTGGATTTGTGTATCTATAAATGCGACAATAAGTTAGCATTATTGTCTCATTCGCTGCGGACTATCGTCGGCACGTCCGATAAAAGCAGGTCGGTTATCCGCCGGCAGTGCCGCAAAATATCAATCCGCTCCGGAAAAAGAAATAAAACAGATGCGCCGGTGCAGATTGACGGCGATCCAGGGCCTTCTCTACCATTGGAAATTGAGGTTATCCCCGCCGCTGCCCAGGTCGTAGTGCCTCCATCACCCGGCTACGGAAAAGTAGAAAGAAATAAATAAGGAGACCATCAAAAATGACGAAATCAATCACTATCGGTACAACAGAGGTGAACCAGGTTACGATTGGGGGCGGAAACGGGATTTTTCTGATTGCCGGTCCCTGTGTTATCGAAAGCAAAGAGTTGTGTTTTACCATAGCCGAATACCTCAAAAAACTCTGCGGCAAACTGGATATCGGGTTTATCTTCAAGGCCAGTTTCGATAAGGCCAACCGTACCAGCGGGGCCGGCTTTCGCGGGCTGGGTATTCAGGAAGGACTGCGCATTTTACAACAGGTACGCACTGAATTTTCCGTACCGGTTGTCTCAGACGTCCACCTTCCCGAACAGGCAGCTATATGCGCCGAAGTACTCGATATTATCCAGATTCCCGCTTTTCTCTCGCGACAGACCGATCTGCTGGAAGCGGCAGCGCGGACCCAAAAATGTGTTCAGGTAAAAAAGGCCCAGTTTATGGCTCCCTGGGATATGAAAAATGTTGTGGATAAAATCATCGCTCAGGGTAACGACCGAATCGTCCTTATGGAACGGGGCAGCAGTTTTGGCTATAACCGGCTGGTCTGCGATATGTGCTCCATTCCGCAGATGCAGCAGTTCGGGTATCCGGTGGTCATTGACGCAACCCATTCCACACAACAGCCCGGCGGACAAGGGACCTCGTCCGGCGGTTCAGCGGAACTGGCAGGCGTTCTGGCACGGGCGGCAGTGGCAGCGGGGGCAGACGGTCTGTTCCTGGAAGCCCATCCCGAACCGGCCAAAGCGCTCAGCGACGCCGCCTGTATGCTGCCGCTAAGCGAGTTGGAAGAATTGCTGGCTTGCTGTCGTGATATTTATAATCGGTTGCGGTAAAAAAATTACCACATAATAAAATCACCGCTACGGGCAGCCATAATTCATCTTTGTCATAATCCTCGAACACCATCATCCATTTCAGCATTGTCGGTACGACAACCTCACATTTTAGCCATCTGCGACAACTTAGAAAATTGTGCAAGAACACCTCTCTGAAATACAGAAAGGTGGCACCCAACTTCATTTGTCCGGTGAAATTCCCTCGGTTACCGACGAAAAAAAACTGGAAATTCATAGGCAAATATGGGATAATACTGTGTCGAAATAAAGTTCCGGTTTAAGAGAATTGAAATGCCCTACAGTGTTATGAATTTATTGGAATTGGCCCGCTTTTTGGGGATTGATCAGCGCCGCGTTGAACGGATGGCACAACGTGGCGAGATTCCCTGCCGGAAGATCGGCGGACAGTTACGGTTCAACCAGGCCGAGCTAACCGAATGGCTGCAACAGCACATGCCTGAACTGGACCGGA
>DAOVXR010000208.1 GCA_030636065.1 Sedimentisphaerales bacterium
CCAGACAACCAAATTGCCCCGACCCTCCGGCCGAAACGGCCCCAATTTGGCTGTCTGCCCAAACGATTTTTCTCTCGATTTTTACGCAATTTCAATCATTTTGACATTTGTTGTTGTTGCACTTCAGATTAAAATTCGGGCCTCTAAAAGTTAGTCAGTTTCGCTGGAACTTTTTGCCACCCGACGTCGGGTAAATGAATGGCGGGCACGGCCCGCCCTACCTGAGGAAAAGAACCTGTGAACGGTTACCTACCGCACTATATAGCATAAAACATGCTGAATATATATATATATTTGTTATTTATTCCAAACGGCGGTATAATGCCGGCTCTAATGCACTGAAGTATGGCTTGAGGATAAAATCATGCAAAAAGAAAAGGACTTGCACTGGATTCGTAGGGGAAAATTTAAGTTGCCCGGCTATTTTTTAATAGTGATTTTATTTCTGCTTGTCTGTATGGGACTGGGATATTATACCCATTATGTTTGCAAGATAACCATAATCTATACTCATCTGTTTTATATCGCGGTAATCGCGGCAGCCTGGTGGTGGGGTTCAAAAGGCGGTTTTTTCGTGAGTCTGTTTCTGGCCGGGATACATATAGCCTTCGAGCTTCCGCATATCAGCGTTGAAGTGCTTGTCAGGTCAGGCGTGATTATCTTTGTGGGGGCCATAACAGGAGTAGCCGTCAGCCGGCGAAAATGGACAAAGGAAGCGCTGCAGGAATCAGAAGAGCGATTCCGGCAGGTAGTGGGGAATGCCCAGGAATGGGTATGGGAAGTGGACGCCGATGGTTTATATACATACACAAGCCCGATACTGGAAAAAGTTCTCGGCTATAAATCAGAAGAAATCGTCGGACAAAAGCATTTTTACGATTTGATACATCCCGACGACCGGGAACATTTAAAGAATGAGGCGTTCGCCCTGTTCGCCAAAAAGAAACCATTTCGCGAGTTCATAAACCGTAACGTCCATAAGAAAGGCAAAACAGTATGGCTTTTAACAAGTGGGGTTCCCATGTTAGACGAGCAGGGCAATCTTCTTGGATACAGAGGTGTTGACTCGGATGTTACTGAACGCAGGCAGGCAGAAAAACTGATTCAAACTCAACGCGACCTTAGTATAGCGATTTCTTCCACAGGCAGCCTTAATGAGGGACTGCGTTTGTGTGTTGACGCCGTGATCGATATTTCAGAGATGGACTGCGGCGCAATTTACCTCGCCGATGAGGAAACAGGGGCATTGTACCTTGTTTATCAAAAGGGGCTGCCGCCGGACTTTGTCAGAAGTACATCACACTATGACGCGGACTCGGAATACACTCGGCTGGTTATGGTGGGTGAGCCGGTTTATTATCCACGTCAGTATCCGGCCGAAGAAAGGGAGAACATTTATTTTAAGGAGGGGCTACAGGGAATGGCCATTCTCCCTGTACTTCATGAGGATAACGTGATCGGCTGTCTGAATATCGCTTCCCATATCCTTAAAGAAGTGCCATACTCCTCCCGCAACGCGATTGAAGCGATTGTCGGCCAAGTCGGCAGTACGATTTCCCGTCTGAAACTTGAGGAGGCCCTGCGAGTATATCAAAAAGAGTTGCGGTTGCTGGCGTCCGAATTGTCATTAAGTGAGGAACATGAACGCCGTCGTATCGCTGAGGATTTGCACGATTCAATCGGGCAAACGCTGGCCTTTACCCATATTAAGCTGGACCTGGTGAAGGAAGCCGCTGAGGCGGCCGGTATGGCTGAACCGTTGCGGGAGATCGAAAAGCTTATCGAGCAAACAATTAAAAATACCGACTTACTGATATCCGAATTAAGTCCGCCGGTACTGCACGAACTGGGCCTGGTGGCGGCGGTGGAGTGGCAGGCAGAGCAAATAGAGCAACAACACAATCTTAAATGCATCTTCATGGAGAGCATCCAGAGCAAACTTGATCTACACAGCGACTATCGTATTGTATTGTTCCGGGCGATTCGTGAGCTGCTGATCAATGTTGTCAAGCACGCTCAGGCAAGTTATGCTAAAGTAGATATCCGTAAAGACGGCCAATTTATACGAGTAACCGTAGAAGACGACGGGATAGGTTTCAACGCGAAGAAAAGCGGTACTCATGTGGGAAACAGAGGATATGGTTTGTTCAATATCCGGGAACGTCTGGAACACCTCGGTGGTTCTATGGAAGTCGAATCCGATAAAAACCGCGGCACTCGTATTGTCTTGACATTGCCATTGCCATTGGGCGAATCGAATAAATGAGTTGTGAGTTGTGAGTTGTGAGTTGTGAGTTGTGAGTTGTGAGAAAGAGAGAAGGAAATAAGAATCCAGAATCCAGAATTCAGAAGATAGAAGAGAAAGAAAAGAAGAAGAAAAGTAATAGAACATCGGCATTGCCACGCATTAAGCCATCCACCTTTAAATTAACACAGGAGGTGGCATAGCCACTTTTTCTGTCCGGCATGGATGGCAAAACCCGCTCCCGTTGGTCGCTGCCCAAAATGACGAAATTGCAATATTTTAGCTATTTTAATCATAGGAGGTGACATAATAATGTCCACACAACAAGACATAATTTCCATCAAACCGCATCACTTTGTTGACATTCTCCGCTCGTTGGGCGATGGCAAGAGCAAATACGAAGCCCACCCCTACGGACATGCCCAACACATCGTTGCCGAGCATATTCTGCGGGATCGGGATGTTATTTTTGAGATCGAATTAGGAATCGATGACATCTGTTCGCCATGTAAGCATAATATCGACGGTATATGCGACGATACCATCGATACATCCTTCAGACCCGATGCGCCCTCTTCGAAAGGAGAATGGAATCTTATGCTCGACCAACGATGGTGTGAGCGACTGCAACTGAAACCCGGCGACTGTATGACGGCAAGAGAGTTGTGTGAACTGTTGCGAGATAATACCAGCGATATTACGGACATCTATCGGGAAATTCCGGCTGAACGCATAGCAGAAAGAGCACACAAATTGAAAGAAGGCATCAGGATATTCCTGGGCTGATAAGCAGTAGTCATCCCCGGCTGATATGCCAGACAGGGATAAGTACTTTTGTAACAAGTCCTTTGCCGAGGATACGTTCCAGGCCCAATGCGATTTTACCGGTGATGTGTTTCAGATACGGGTCTCGAAGCTGATCATAATCGGCAGAAGTAACGACCGAACGAATTTCGTCTTTTATCTCATGGGAATGGCGGGTGATGGCCTTATCCAGGATGTCGCTTTTGTCCGGACTTGTCCTGGCATAGGCGCTGATGGTTACAATAGTGCGGCTGCGAAGGGTAAGCCAGCGATCACAGTGCATGCTTTCACACAAAAGCAACTCGTCGGAACCCGACGACACATTCGAACGAGAACCTTTCCTCCATGAAAACTCGTCCACCTCATTCCGCGGCACAGTCCATATAAGAACGAAAGTTCCGAAGACTAAAAGCACAACGGCGATTCCCCTGCCGATTCTGTTATTTTTCCCTGTTTTAGGCATATATCGTAATATCGGACGGTTAAAATCGATTTCTTGAATCAATTGACAGAATTAACAGGATAAACAGAACAAAATAGTTGCGGATATGTTATTGAAGTCAAGTAGCAGAACATTTGTGCCGATGAGTGCAGTACTAACAACTTTTTCATTTTTCGAGACATGGGCATGTAAGCTATTCGCTTTCATGCCCACTTTTTTGGGTACAGCTATGCCCAAAACGGTATCCTCCTAAAGTGGGAGGCTACAATGCGTATAGCATTTTAAGAGACTGTTTCACCACCATATCGGCTGCCTGAGGTGCGAAAGGACTGCTTATGACTTCGTACCCCCCTTCTTTGTGCATATCTTTTGTCGGAAGATAGCTAGCGGCGCCGTTGCAGTGGGTTATTACGAAGGTATGTTTATATGGAGAGGCCGCCTTGATGGCCATGCCGATTTCGGTACACACTTCACAGCCGAAGCCTATGAAGGCGACATCCCCCACCCGTCCTGCAATTATATTCAAGGGCACAATATCACCTTTTGACTCGGGGATTTTATAACCCCTGATTTCGCTCTTTTTTTTCGGCAGTTCCATAGTAATAAAAGCGGTGCTGATTTCTCCGCCTGGGGTAAGTGTTTTGATATCTCGGAAAATAGTTACAACTTCC
>DAOVXR010000317.1 GCA_030636065.1 Sedimentisphaerales bacterium
CATCGCTGCCAACGTCGCCGACCTGTTGTTAATCAGGTGGTACGCGTGGGCGACTATTATGATACGCTGCGAGAGTTGATCCTGACATTCAAATTTCGTCGTCAGAGCCGTCTGGATAAGTTTTTAGGCGATCTGTTGGCTGCGGCAATTACCGGAACTCCGGAATTCGACGAGATAGATATGTTAGTACCAATCCCACTGCACTGGCGCCGTCGCTGGTCGCGTAAGTACGACCAGGCCGAGTTGTTAGCACTCGCGGCGGCTCAGAATCTAAAACAGCAACGATCTGTCCACGTCAGTTGTGATCTGGTACGGGTTCGCAATACCCCGCCCCAAACGTCCCTGTTACCGAGCAAACGTCTGATCAACCTGAAAGACGCTTTTGCCGTACGGCCCGATCACACCTTTGCCGATAAACATATCTGTCTGATCGACGATGTTACGACCACAGGCACAACTCTACGCGTCGCCGCCCAAACACTCCGCAAGGCCGGCGCCAAACAGATAAGCGCCGCTGTCCTGGCAGTAGCGGCCAACAAATAGCTTGAATATTTATCCGGTTTTTGATAACATGGTCAAAGCAATGGTGCGATACATCGTACCCTACCGATGGAGATTAACAATATGCGCCACGACAAACTGCTCTCGGCGGAAAGATGCACCCTGTTGGTGGTTGATATTCAGGATGCGTTCGATGCGCATATTCCGGAGATGGAACGGATTATCGAAAGAAGCAAGGTGATGATCAAAGCAGCAGAACTGTTGGAAATACCGATCGTCGTAACAGAACAATATCCCAAAGGGCTGGGCCAAACGGTCGAACCGTTACGCAAGGCACTTGGCGAATGTGAATATTACGATAAGATTACGTTCAGTTGCCTACAGGACGAAAAAATAAAAAAAGCGGTTGCAAACCATAAACGAGAACAACTGCTTATAGTGGGAATCGAAACGCATGTGTGTATAGCGCAAACCGTCTATGACGCTATCGCAATGGGGTTACGGCCGTATCTTGCGGTTGACGCGGTCGGCTCCAGGCGCACCAAAGATAACGACGTTGCCCTGGAAAGGTTACGGTCAGAAGGGTGCGTATTGACGACGATAGAAGCGGCGATTATGGAAATGGTCGTATCAAGCAAACATCCGAAATTTCGGGAAATATCGAAGCTGATAAAGTGATCCACGACAGGATTACGAAAAATTAAAAATAGTTTAACCACGGATTTCACCGATTACACTGATTAAGAAAAGACAGAAGAAAAGAAGAAAATAGAATACAGAGAAGAGAAAAATAGATTGAACAGAAGATAACGAAGAAAGCGAAGAAGAAAGAATATAAAACAATGGGTCCATTAGTCCCACCCTTTGGAGTATATTATGAATTATCCTTATAGCCAGCTTTCCCGCCTGCGTGGGCACGAAACATTTCGCCGAATGGTCCGAGAGAATTCGTTGAGCCTGGACGATCTGATACAACCGCTCTTCGTTCATCACGGCGAAAAAGTAAAAAACGAAATCCCGTCAATGCCCGGTCAGTACCAAATGTCACTCGACTATCTTGTCGAACATACCAAAAAACTTTTCGACCTTGGGATACGGGCAGTGTTGCTGTTCGGGATTCCGGCGTATAAAGACGCGGTCGGCTCGGATACGTGGAATGACAAAAACGGCGTTGTCCAACAGGCGCTGTGGGGACTACGCAAAGCTGTGCCGGAAATGATACTGATTACAGACGCCTGCTTCTGTGAATATACCGATCACGGCCATTGCGGAGTCCTAATCGAACGCGACGGCAAAAAAGTACTCGACCACGAAGCGACTCTGAATAACCTTGCCCTGCAGGCAGTCTCACATGCCAACGCCGGGGCCGATATGATCGCGCCGTCAGGTATGATAGACGCAGCGGTAGGCACGATTCGAGAAACATTAGACGGGGCAGGCTACAACCATATACCAATTATGAGCTACTCGGCAAAATACGCGTCAAGCTTCTACGAACCCTTCCGAGATGCGGCAGATGGAGCGCCGAGATTCGGAGATCGCAAAAGCCATCAATTAGACCCAGCCAACAGCGACGAGGCCCTTCGGGAAGTGGAAGCCGATATCGAGGAAGAAGCCGATATAGTAATGGTCAAGCCGGCCCTGGCGTATATGGATATAATACGCCAAGTCAAAGATACCTTTAACATACCTGTTGCCGCCTATAATGTTTCCGGTGAATATGCAATGGTCAAGGCTGCCTCTGCACAAGGCTGGCTCGACGAAAAGGCAGTGGTTATGGAAATATTAACCGGCCTGAAGCGCGCCGGAGCGGATTTGATTATCAGCTACCACGCCAACGATGTTGCGATGTGGCTGAGCCGTTCGTGATTATTCAGCCATCAGCGTCAAAGCATTCAGATTTTCCCAGAATAAATGGCGGGTATGGCCCGGGCTGCAAGACTTTAATTCACACGGTTTTTTCAGGTGGCATATTTTAGCTTACATGTCTTGAATAATTTAATATTTTGGCAATCAGTCTAAATGAATGGACGGCGAAATTTAGGGCAATTAGGAAGCTTAATACTAAATAGCCCCACGCGATATGTGGTTTCGTTTTCAGAATGACAAAAATTCCAACACCGATGAAAGCAAGCATCCAAAACAACCAAAGACCTAACATAGCCTTCCAGTTCTTCGGAGGAACATTCCAA
>DAOVXR010000138.1 GCA_030636065.1 Sedimentisphaerales bacterium
GACGATTTCAACGCCGAGTAAGGTTTCGATGGCGTCTTCCAAAGTAATAATACCGGCAGTGCCGCCGTGCTCGTCCACAACGAGAAATATGTGCTCACGGCGTTTAATAAATTCGTCCATCGCAGCAGCGACGGATTTGGTGTCAGGGATGGCGTGAATGGACGAGGTGGTTTCGGCGAGGGTGAGGCGACCTTTGCCGTCGGCAAGCAACTGCATAAGTTTGTAGCGGAGGACCAGGCCGATGATGTCGTCATAGTCACGGCCATAAATAGGGATGCGACTGAAACGAACAGGGTTATGTTTTGCAAGGGCTTCGGCGACGGTTTGGTCCTTCTGGAAGGCGAGCATGACCCGACGGGGAGTGAGGATGTCCTTGACCCTGATATTACGCAGGCGAAGCATGTTCTGCATAATAAGGCTTTCCTGTGTATGCAGGATTCCGTCGGTCTGTCCGATCTGGACGGCGGCCATCATCTCATCGCGTGATAGTCCGGCGTGGCGGCGACGCGGGGAAATCAGGCCGGAGATGAATTCGAGTAATAAGACCAAAGGCAGGAGCAGCTTGATCAGGGCCAAAACCACATACCCGGAAGCGGGAGCGAGGCGGCGCCAATGTACCGCGCCGAGCGTTTTAGGGATAATCTCAGAACAGATCAGGATAGACAATGTGAGCAGGCCGGAAGCAACGGCTACGTACCCGCTGCCCCATAGACTCAGTGCCTGAGCACCGACGCCGGCGGCACCGACTGTGTTGGCGACTGTATTCAATGTCAAAATGGCGGCAAGAGGTCGGTCTATGCGATCCTTTAATCTTTTCAGTACGTCGCTACTGGAGGGGTGCTCCTTCTGCAGGTGGGCAATATAAGCGGGCGTAACGCTGAGGATCACCGATTCGAGCAGCGAACAAAGAAATGAAACACCCAAAGCCAGTGTAAAATATATTATTAAGGCAGTCAATAAATTATACCTGTTAGATTATACAAGAGCACCTCTGGGAAATACAGAAAGGTGGCACCCAACTGTCGAACCATCCACCTCAAAGACTCGGTGGCTGCCACCCAACACCGGGCAAGCAGATGGCGGGCACGGCCCGCCCTACTTAAGAACCCCCGACATAAAGTCGGAGGCTAAGACCCCTGCTTAACAGCAGGGGCTGGTACAGTATTTTTAGAGGTTGGCTTCAATAAATTATTGGAATCTGTTCCGGCAGCCTTGAGATAGTCGATGACTGCGCGGGCGGCGGCGATCCGGATATATTTATTCCGGGCAGTATTAGCCATCAGGTTATAGAGCAATCGGATGTCTTTATCAGTGCCGACGCTTCCGAGCGCCAAAACGGCAAGGCCGCGGACACGCATGGTGGCCATGCTGTCGCCGTCGGGGTCCTTATACTTCAGTGTGCGGCGGACGAGGCGAACCTGTTTTTTCTCGGCAAGTGTTCCCAACGCCCTGATAGCGGAAAGTTTGACTTCAATTTGTGGGTCCTCGGCAAGCACGGTCATTTGCGCGAAGACGTCCCGGCCGCCAATATGTCTGAGGCCGATGATGGATAGTAACTTGTCGTCGGCATACAGGCTGCCGGCAAAAACCAGTAGCTTTTTAAGTATTTTCCGGTCTCCCAATCGAGCCAATGCCTCGGCGGCCTGTAACTGTACCGCCGGCGACTGATCGGGCTGGGTGAGTACGCGCCATAGTTTGGCACGGCTGTCCTTACGAATAGCGGTACGACCAAGTTTGCCTATCAGCATACAAGCCTGTCCGGCAAGTTTGGCGTCTCGGCTGAAAAGGATTTTGTCGTACCAATTCGCGAAATGCCGATCACCAAGTTTTTCGAGGGCATATCCGGCAGCAAGCTGCACAGAAGGGTTCGGGTCCCGTACCAACTGCTGTAGTCTGTCGCGTGAGGAGCGGTCTTTGTCTTTAATGTCGCCGATAGCGACAGAAGCGGCAAAACGAACAGCGGGGATCGGATCGTTCAGACTATCGCGAATCGCCGGTACGACATTACAGTCCGGCAGTAAGGCCAGCGATTCCAACGTATGAACCCGCAGGAGAGGATCGTCATCGGCGAGCATCGTCAGAAGCACCCGGCAAGTACGCTGTTGTAATTTCCCGGTCGAAATTCTGCCGGTGGACAGGCTGTTGCAACCGGGGACAATTAAAACAAATAATAATATTGCTAAAGTAATTTTTCGGGCCATGATGATTGTCTTCTGTAACCGTTCACGCTTTTTATCCGCCTGCGTCGGACTTTATTTCGCCCTTTCAGGGCTTAAAAAGTTTGTTTGCCTTGTTACCCAGGGCGTTGGCCTGGGCTAGTCTATTTTGCCCTTTCAGGGCGTAAGAAAACCGCGTGGGCCACAGGTCCGGGCTACTTAAGAATCCGTGAACGGTTACGATATTCTTAATGGTATGGGAGAGCTTGTCAACACTTAAAGGCCAATCTGTGTTTTATGATTCAAAATCCCCTGAGAATAAGGTAGAATCCACCAAACAAAACAACAGGAGGCTGTTATGAAGGTTTTATTAGTCGGTGGTGGCGGACGCGAGCATACGCTTGCATGGAAATTGTCTAAGTCCAAACAGTTAAAGCAGTTATATATTGCACCGGGTAATCCCGGGACTGCCCGGTTTGGCAGCAATATAAAAATCAAGGACACCGACATAGTCGGTCTGGTCAAATTTGCCCAGGAAAAGAAAATCGATCTTGTGGTTGTTGGGCCGGAGGACCCGTTGGCAGGTGGGTTAGTCGATGCGTTAAATGCTGTCGGCATAAAGGCGTTCGGTCCTACCGCCGCCGCCGCGGCCATCGAGGCAGACAAGGCGTTCGCCAAAAAGATAATGCACTCAAGTTCTATACCCGCCGCCGAGGGCCGTACCTTCGATAATTTCGAGGACGCCAGAACCTACATAGCTTCTCGTGACGGCGCCGTGGTCGTCAAGGCCACCGGCCTGGCCAAGGGTAAAGGCGTATTTGTCTGTGATGAGCCGTCCGATGGGATTCTCGCAGCGGAAAAAATCATGGTTGATCGAATCTTCGGCGATGCCGGCAACTACGTGCTGGTCGAGGAAAAACTGCTCGGCCAGGAAGCGTCGATTCTCGCGTTTGTCGATGGGCACAATATTTATGTTATGGAGTCGGCACAAGACCATAAGCCAATCGGCGACGGCGATACAGGACCGAATACCGGCGGAATGGGTGCCTATAGTCCCGCGCCAATCGTTACAGAAAAGCTGATAAGCCAGATAGAACGGGAAATATTAGTGCCGTTGGTGGATGGTATGAACCGTAACGGTACGCCGTATAAAGGTGTGCTATATGCGGGAGTTATGTTGACGGCCGGCGGGCCGAAAGTATTAGAGTTCAACGCCCGGTTCGGCGACCCGGAAACACAGCCGATCCTTATGAGAATGAAAGGCGATCTGCTGGAGATTATGACGGCAGTATGCGACGGAACCCTGGACAAAGTCGATCTGTCGTGGGACCCGCGTCCGGCGGTATGTGTGGTGATGGCGTCCGGCGGCTATCCGGGCGACTACGAAAAAGGGAAAGTTATAACAGGGATCAAAGACGCTGAAAAAAATCCGGATGTTAAAGTCTTTCAGGCAGGCACAAAAACGCAGGACGATAAATTAGTTACCAACGGCGGACGAGTGTTAGGTGTAACCGCGTTGGGCGCGAATATCTCCGAAGCGCAAAACAGGGCATATCAAGCAGTCAAAATGATCGATTTCGAGGGCGCGTATTGTCGCAAAGATATTGCCGGGAAAGCGTTGAAATGATAAGAGAGTGGAGAGTGGTGGGTGGTGAGTGGTGAGAAAGAGAGAAGAAAAAAAGAATCCAGAATCCAGAATTGAGAAGAAGAAAAACAGAAGAAACAGAACACGGATGCTCATCCCAGGCAAAAATACCATATTAAACATCATTTTCCGCAATATTTTATCCCATCCTGCGTTATACATACTGAACCTATTATGAAGACTGACCCAATGGTCCAGATAATAAAACGCTGTCAAAATGGCGACCCGGACGCCTTCGCCTCGCTGTTAAGTGAGTTCGGCCCGAAGCTGCGCAGCTATTTCTTGCGCACCCTTGCCTCGGCCGATGACGCTGATGATATGCTGCAGGAATTGTTTCTGAAGCTGTTGACTGTGATTAAGCGGTATAAGCACCAGGGTCGGTTCGAGAGTTGGCTTTTTTGCATAGCCGCGAATCTCGTCAGAGACCGCTATCGAACACGTCAGCGGCGGATTAAAACAGTCTCGCTTTCAGCCGGCGACTTTACCGACGACTCTCAGGCTGCCGTGGTTTCCGGAGAGCCGAACCCACATCGGCGAATAGAAACGGCTGAACAACTCGATCAACTGCAACATGCCCTGGAAGAATTATCGCAGTCGGACCGTGAAATCATACTGCTTCGTCATTATGGCGGCCTGAGCTTCAAGGAGCTTGCCGAACATTTTCAGATTCCAGTGGGTACGGCCCTTGCGCGGGTCCATCGCGGTATGAAAAAATTGAACAAGCTTTTAACGTAAAACCAGTAGAGTGCCGATGAGATCGCACCATTTGATTTAGCCCCAGCATCAAGTTGCCAAATGGGTTGAGGCAGAACGATTAAGCTCACCTGCCACTATGGAGCGCAGCGGAATAGCGGTCAGGTGAAACTCCTTGTTGGGTGAAAGGTTCTCTCCGTCTTTTGATATAGGTTAAATAGAGCTTGCTTCCGTTTCACCAGCCGATAATATTTTTGTCAGTTGTTCGGCTTTTGTCAAGTTTCTTTCCATTACGATGCTTTTCTTTTGGCTTTGCGAGCTTCTCTCGCAGCGGCGAGCTTGGCATCTCGTGCGGTATGGATCATATCGGCTCGGCCTTCCAGTTTGTCTTCAGGCGTGATATACCCAATTGCACTGTGCAGACGTTTGTTGTTGTAATGTGTTACAAACTCCGTTACGACCCGGCGAGCATCTTCAAGCGACAGCGGTGCTGCACAAGTAGTAAAATGTGCCGCAAATGTTAATGTACGAAATGTCGATATGCCAGTGTTCGTGGGCTTTTAGAGGCTGAACAAAGCCAGTGCCTTTTTTCGATTCCTTGCGGTTCCATTTGTTTAGCAACTCGGCATTTTTCAAAACACGATACACACTGGAAGGACTGGCCGCTACAATATCATTGTCCATCATCATGTAACACAGTCGGCGATAACCTCATCCTTGCCGGCGAGCTTGGATTCCAAAGTCGATATTTTTCGCTCTAACGTCTTAACCTGGCTATTCTTACGACCATTGCCTGTCTTCTCGAATGCTGCTGC
>DAOVXR010000234.1 GCA_030636065.1 Sedimentisphaerales bacterium
GACAAACTTTTTGATGCCAGCGTCTATCATGAAAATCCTGTTAATTCCGTGAAATCCTGTATCCTAAATTCTGGACAACATGGTCAATATAGTGTATATGCTAAGCATCGGCCCATGACCGAAGTCATGGCATTAACGATAGTTACCATTGGGGCAAGAACTTAGGGTTTTTTGCCTTAAATTCTCTTATAACCTGGAGGTTGCTTGCTCTTCATGGTAGAACAAAGTACGGGTTGTGCTCTCGAATGTAGCAACAAAATGCTGGCGGTATGAATTACGGAACCGTTCGAGCTGCAGTTTGTGAAAGAATTGTGAAAAAAACATCCAAAATCTCAATGATATAGAATGATATTGAGTGATACAGAATGACATTGGGTGGGATTTTACCCCACGCGGTTTTCTGAAAGGAAGGATTTTATTTATGGGATTATCATTGGTAACAGGCGGAGCGGGGTTCATCGGGTCTAATATGATACGGTTTCTGCTCGATAAGGGTGAGCGGGTACGGGTACTGGACAACTTCGAGACCGGCAAACATGAAAACCTTACTGAGATAGCCGGCCAAATCGAACTGATCGAAGGCGACATCCGGGACACAGAGACGGTAAAAAAATCTGTCAACGGCGTGGATGTGGTCTATCACCTTGCGGCGCTCGGCAGCGTCCCGCGTTCCGTAAAAGACCCTGTTACAAGTCATAATGTGAACACTACCGGCATCTTCAATATGTTGGACGCGAGTCGTCACGCGGGAGTGAGGCGATTTGTATTTGCGTCGAGTTCGTCGGTGTATGGTGAGTGTGAGGTACTGCCGCAACACGAATCTCTGCCATTGGCTCCGATCAGTCCCTATGGAGCGACCAAAGCCATCGGAGAGATATATTGCCGAGCGTTTTATGAAACTTATGGCCTGGAAACAATCTGCCTGAGATATTATAACGTTTTTGGCCCACGGCAGGACCCGAACAGCCAATATGCCGCCGCGATTCCGTTGTTTGTCTCGGCGCTACTGCGGGACAAGTCCCCGATAATCTTCGATGACGGCGAACAGTCGCGAGGCTTCACTTATATCGACAATGTAACCGGGGCAAACTGGAAAGCCGCCACTGCCGAGAAAACCCGCGGCCAGGCAGTCAATATATCAACCGCAACATCGGTAACGGTCAATACCGTGGTCAATGAGATAAGGAAGTTGTTGGGCAAGGAACAGGTCAAACCGGAGTACGCTCCGCTGCGGCCGGGCGACATAAAACATTCACTCGCTGACATAACACTGGCGAAAAAACTTATCGGATATGAGGCCCAGGTAAGTTTCGAAGAAGGAATCAGGCGGGCTATCGACTGGTATCGCGAAAACCTGGGATAAACGGGTAGGCAATGGCGAAGATAACAGCAAAAGAAAAAAAAGAAATCATTAAATCCGCGAAAGAGAAAGTATCCACCAGCCGGGTGATGTTGGACACAGCTTTGGAGGTAATAAAAAAATGCGGATTGCAGGCTCTTTTGTTGTATGTGGACGGGCTAGACGACATTGCCGAACTGAAATCGATTGATTTTGACGGACCGTTACAGGTGGTATTGGTAACACGCGACGAAGAACTCTGTAAGCACGCACGGGAATACACCAAAAAAGTAGTGCGGGTTCCGCCGGTAAATCTGACACGCATGGGCCAGATCAAAATGTCGATGATGCTGAGTTTCTCCAAGCGGTTTTTGCAGCCGGGTGATCGGTTTGTGTTCCTGACAGGGCTGACAAGGGGGAACCTGGACACTATGATGATTATGGAAGTGGGCCGGGAATATGAAATGTTCCAGACGGTCGATCAGCCGCCGTTGACGGAACATATTCGCCGTGCCGTGTTCGAGCGGGTATTGAGCCTGGCTTTGGAATTGGCCGCTGAAGGCCGGGAAGGAAAACCGGTTGGGGCGATTTTCGTACTGGGCGACTCGAAAGAGGTTATCAATAACTCCCGACAGAATATCATGAACCCTTTCAAGGGTTATCCGGAAGAAGAGCGCAATATTCTTGACGATCGGATGACCGAGACCATCAAGGAATTTTCATCTATTGACGGAGCGTTCGTTATCAAAGGCACAGGCGTCATCGTCTCAGCCGGAACTTATTTGCTCCCGAAGGTGATCTCCGAGGAACTGCCTCAGGGACTCGGTGCGCGACACGCCGCTTCCGCTGCCATTACCGCCGCCACACACAGCATCGCCATCACTATCAGTGAATCGACCGGCACAGTCCGTATCTGGCGGCAGGGCCAACTGATCACCGAAATCGAAAAAGCCAAACGCGGCGGCTTCGGAGCAACCCACAAAACCGAGTAAGAACAATTCAGCAGGCGTCGGGCTGGCCATGTCTGCCATTTACTCTACAATATGAGCGGCAAGTTCGAGCATGGCTTTATCGCTATAACCAATTCATATACAAGCAGTTACGCGTTATTATACTTTCGTTTCATAAACGACATTATATTATACTTTAGGCTTCGTAAGTATGATAAGAAGATAGTGGGGATATGGGCAAGCACTTGTCAATCGTATTGCTTATTGCTTCGGTTGAAGCATGTCAGGCTCAGTAGTACCAGCCCCGAACCGATTGCGAACAGGAGAAATCGTGAGGAGGGTTTTTCGGCCAAAGCCTCGGCGGTGTTTTGTAAAAAGGGTTGTTTTTGGATCACGGCAGTTTGATCTGTGCCGGCGAGGGCACTTTCCAGTTCCGGCCAGACTTTCGGCAGGGATTGTGGTTCGGTGTGGACAGCCTGAATGGGTTGATAGCGGAGTTGATTAACAGCGGCCCGCTCGATAACTCCCGGGTAATTGATATTACCGAGGAGTTCTTCGCGGTCGTTGTATATTTTTTGGAGTTTCTCGAAGCGTTTTTGTTGAAACTCCAGGAGTTTTTGGTCGGCGTAGTAATCCGCCACAGGCGCAGCGAGAATGGCCAGGCTGATCGAGGCCATCCCCGCCGTGCTCAAAAACGCAAAGCACAACAGCCGTACCAGCCAATATTCGTCTTTATTTCGGGCAGCACCGGGTTTTTTCATTGTCCCGCACATTAGTGTTTGTTTGTAACATTTTAGCCATCTGCGACAAGTTAGAAAATTGCGCAAGAACACCTCTCTGAAATACAGAAAGGTGCCACCCAAGAGGTTTTAATCACAAACTGGAAGCTATTTGGCTAAAACATTACGTTTACTTGTTCCAGAGGGCTGCCGTACCGTACACGGCCTGGCTGCCGAGGTCCTCTTCAATCCTGAGTAGCTGGTTATACTTACAGATACGATCTGTACGGCAGAGTGAGCCGGTCTTGATTTGGCCGGCGCCGGAGGCCACAGCGATATCAGCGATGGTGGAATCTTCTGTTTCACCGCTACGATGGCTGATTACAGCGGTCCAGCCGTTGCGTTGCGCCATTCGGATTGCCGCGAATGTTTCGGTCAGCGTACCGATCTGGTTGACCTTAATCAGGATCGAATTAGCTGAGCCTTCTTTGATCCCGCGGGCCAGACGCTTGGTATTAGTTACGAACAGGTCGTCGCCGACGATTTGGATTTTGTCGCCGACGGCGGAAGTCATCTTTTTCCAGCCTGCCCAGTCATCCTCGGCCAAACCGTCCTCGATACTGATAATCGGGTATTTCTTGCACCAATCGGCCCAGTATTTGACCATTGTATCGCTGGAGACCTTCTTTTTGGGTGCTGATTTGAAGAAAAAGTA
>DAOVXR010000186.1 GCA_030636065.1 Sedimentisphaerales bacterium
ATCGTAATGCCAATCACCGGTTTGTTATCGTTGGGAATCATCATCTACCCACAAAACCTTGTTCACGCAATTTATCAAGGGTCAACTTTGACTCGGCCGAGTTTTTTGGCAGAATCTCATCCAGTTTTTTGCGAATCCATTTGCCGATCATATCCGCTTCCAGATTGATCTTATCGCCCTTTTTTTTGTGTATCAGATTGGTTTCTTTCAAGGTTGTGGGAATCAGCCAAACGCTGAATCGGTCAGACTCGACATTTACGACGGTCAGGCTGACGCCTTCTACGGCAATCGAGCCTTTTTCAATAATATAACGCATTAAATCCGGCCCTGCGGTTATCCGGAACACACATTTCGCTTCGCTTTTCTCGATTCGGTCGATACTGCCCACGCCATCGACATGGCCCTGGACGATATGGCCGCCGAGCCGTCCGTCGGCACGTAACGCCCGCTCCAAATTGACCATCTCGCCGGGTTTGAGTGTTTCCAGGGTACTGGCACGGACGGTTTCACGCATAACATCGAAATGAGCATCGCTTTTGTGTCTGTCCAGCTTACTTATGGTTAGACACACCCCATTTACACAAATACTATCGCCTACTCGCGCATCCTCGGCTAACGGCCCCAGCGGTACACATAAACATCGACCGAGACGTGTGGCCGTGTTCGATTTGACGGGTTGTACGCTTTCTATCAGGCCGGTGAACATTTATACTTATTCCAAACCGCGTTTTTCGATTGGCACATAAGGGCGTTCATTATAACCGGTATATATTTGTCGAGGCCGAGCGATACGTGTGTCCTGGTCTTCGTTCACTTCCCGCCAGTGCGCGATCCAGCCGGGCAGCCGGCCGATGGCAAACAATACCGTGAACATATTCGTAGGAATACGAATGGCTCTTAAAATTATACCACTGTAAAAATCGACATTGGGATACAGGTTACGTTCCACAAAATAAGAATCGTTTAATGCCGCCTCTTCCAGTTCCCGCGCAATATCCAGCAGCGGATCTTCGTAATCCATTTTGGCAAACAGATTATCGCAGGCCTGCTTGAGAAGCCGAGCCCGCGGGTCATAATTTTTATAAACCCGATGACCGAAACCCATCAGGCGGAAATCGCTTTTTTTGTCCTTGGCCATCTCGACGCAAGTTTTAATATTCGTACCCCCTTTATGGATACGTTCGAGCATCCTGATTACTTCCATATTGGCACCGCCGTGCAAATGGCCCCAAAGGGCGCAAACGCCTGCCGACACCGAAGAAAACAGATTCGCACCAGCCGATGCCACCATTCGTACTGTTGAGGTACTACAGTTCAGTTCATGGTCGGCATGCAGCATAAAAACCAGATCGAGCGCCCGAGAAATTTCGGGGATCGCGTCATATTCCTGATGGGGCACCGAAAACATCATATGCAAAAGATTCGAGACATATCGACGTGTGGGCGACGGATAGATAAACGGCTCGCCCCGACCCATCTTGTAGGAAAAGGCCGCGATGGTCCGCACTTTACTGATAATCCGCGTCGCTACCGCCATCAACTCCTCATGGCATTCCGGCTCGCCCAGGTCCGGGTGATAGCAGCCTAACGCGTTAATCATTGCTGAAAGCATCGCCATCGGATGAGCACTCCAGGGAAACCCTTCGAAGTGGCTCTTGAGGTTCTCATGTAGCGTGGCGTTATCGGTAAGCAATTCTGAAAATTGTGATAACTGTGCCGCCGTGGGTAGTTCCCCCCAGATCAGCAGGTAAGCCACCTCGATAAATCTGCTGTGCTTCGCCAGTTCTTCAATCGGAATGCCTCGATAACGTAAAATACCTTTTTCGCCGTCGATATATGTAATCGTGCTCTCACACGCACCGGTATTAGCAAAACCGGAATCAAAAGTAACACAACCGGTCTGCGCCCTCAGATTCCTGATGTCAATACCACATTCGTTTTCCACACCCCTGACCAGGGGCAGCTTATATTTCTTATCGTCGATTTGTAAAATCGCCTCTTTACTCACGATTCACTCCTATTTAGACACGATTGATTCCTGAAGACATACCCTACGGGTATAATAAAAAAACTGGGGAACAGGGATTTGAACCCCGACTAACTGATTCAGAGTCAGTCGTGCTACCATTACACTATTCCCCAGTAAATACCGCGTTAGCAGACAGTTACATCAACCAACAGCGGAAGAATACTGCCTGTATAATATATAATATTTACCCGCAATAACGATATATTGCAAGAAAATATCCCCACCTGATATCATTTTGCAGGACAAGACTATTTGTAACGTGTTATGGGTAATGGACTTACAAATAAAAATACAAGAGGACCAATGGCATGCTTTACGCGCAGCTTATGCGAAGCATAAGTGAGCTTAAGCATGGTATTCCAACTATGGGTGCCACCTTTCTGTATTTCCCAGAGGTGCTCTTGTACAATCCTCGATGGGGGACAGCGTCTGTCAGCAGACAGGCGATGGCGACTTTCTATCTTTCGTTATTTCTTTTTCTTTATTCAATATTTCTTCAATTCGACGTTGAATGTTGGACGTTCAACTCTTCTTCTCTTCCCTCTTTCTCACCACTCACAACTCACAACTTCTTCTTAATTCGTCATTTCTTTGCCTTTGTCTCCGGCGCGTACAAAATGTACAACAGCCACCATCACAAGGAAAAAGACGAACAGGAAGATGCCGAACCATTTCAGTTTCAGGTACAGGCTCCACAAACTCCCGATACCGGCTCCAAGACAGGCCAGGCCCATCAGCACGTTCCATATAACCCGGCGAACGCCCATAGGCATATTGTCTCCCATGACCTTTCTCTGGTTCATCAGCCAATAGAACGCGAAATACGCGATCGGCAGCAGACACATAGCAAAAACAGACGTCGGCATAGCGAGCCACATCTTGGCGTCTGTCCAGAAAAACGGCACAATCAAACTGATTGAGACCATCAGGCTGCCGATTCGTTGCGTCCAGCCTTTGGCCGGTCTGTTTAGTAGTTCGCAGAAGCACAAACCGTTAATCAACATCAACATCGTCGCGGCGTTCAGAGCCATACCAAGTACGCCAAAGCCGAATACATAGCCGGCAATCCCTTTGCCCATTAGTGGCGCGATGGTATCGGCCAGATTGAACGCGTCACGTTTGACCATAACGGCTGCCATATTTCTATCGGCATCGGGTAGATTTCTCGTCCGTTCGACTACCTGCTCTGAGGATAATTTGTCGAATTCTTCACCACCGATTTCAAATTTTAACCGATCTTCAAGGAGTCCCTGATAGGGCTTGATGAGGTTGGGGGCCGGTTCGAGTTTGGCTCCCTGGATTTCCGCTTCGGTGAAACCGAATCCCTTTGCCGGCTGGGCATGGAACTGGGAGGCAGCGGAAATGACTACGCAACCGGTAACCAGTATGAAAGGAATAAACAGTCCTGTGGAAAGGTCGAATATCGCCATCCCGCGGAAGTCCTTATCCCAGCCCTTACGCAGCATGGAGTAGGGCAGCAGAAATGTCATATTAATCCCCACAGCGGTAGCGGCGGCACTTATCATTACATCGCGTTGCCAACCGACGATGAGATCGCTCCAGAAACACTGGAATTTATCGGCTACCAAAACAATATGACTACTGATTTCGGCTGTCGGCCTCGAAAACAGACTCAGGTCGGGGATCAAGCCGGCCCAGACTTTGCCCCAGTCCAGCGCACCCTCGGTGCTCAGCTTAATAACCACGCCAAAGAAGCAAATTACGATACAGCCGACCATTATTTTTACAAGTGTTTCGAATATTTTTACGCCCCAACTGCCCTGGATGTAGAGCATTACCACGGTTATGGCGGCCCCCAGCATAATAAATCCAGCGAGGTACTTCCCATAAGGGTCGGGAAGCAGAGTGGATTCGGGGCCGAAGGTGTTTCTGAAGAGGTTTTGCTGAAAAGCGGCTATGCCGAGCGAAAACTGCGGCATCGCCCAGACCATATTGGCCATCATCGAGGCGATCAGCCAGCCCCAGCCAAGAACCGGGCTTACGTGCCGATTGATGTCACCCAGGGGACGGCGACCGGTAGAAAGCGTAACGTACGAGATCGCGCTGAGCATGACCACACCAAGGATCATGGCCATAGGCTGCAACCACATAAAGCTGAATCCAACTAAAACCCCGAGGTACAATGACGATGACATAGAACCGCCGCCCAGCGTAATCGCGCTTTGCAGCCAGCCGGGGCCGGACAGTCTGGCAAAAACCCCTGCCGTGGCAAGAGTGCCCTTCTTTTTGGCCCCCAGAATCATCTCGCGATGTTTTTCGATCTTTGGATTTAAGGAAAATTGTTTTTGCTCTTCGGGACTATTACCCATATTAACACCTTTCTGATTTTAGCTTTAAGGCTGGCTTGCCTAAGTTTCCTATTTTATTACGATTATATTGTCATATAAATTACATACTACAAGAAGTTCGGC
>DAOVXR010000222.1 GCA_030636065.1 Sedimentisphaerales bacterium
CTACCAATCCATCTCCGTCAAAATCCCCCGAAAAGGAACAAAAACGCAAAAAAGGCGCCGATATTTTCTGTGATGTATTACTGAGCGAAGGTGTCGAGACTATGTTCGGCTATCCCGGAGGAGTGGTTCTGCCACTGTTCGATTCGCTGTACGATAGTCCGATAAACTTCGTTTTATCACGGCACGAGCAGGGGGCCACGCACATGGCCGACAGCTACGCCCGTGTAACAGGCAAGGTTGGGGTCGTGCTGGTAACATCCGGGCCGGGAGCCTGCAATACCATAACGGGCCTGGCCACCGCCCACATGGATTCGATTCCACTGGTGGTCTTTACCGGCCAGGTCAGGACGCCGCTGATCGGTAATGACGCCTTTCAGGAAGCTGACATAACAGGAATTACCAGACCTGTTACCAAACATAACTACATTGTCAAGGATGCCAACGACCTGGCACGGATAATACACGAAGCGTTTCATATTGCCCGAACGGGTCGGCCGGGGCCGGTTGTGGTTGATCTTCCGGTCGATGTGTCCACCGCGATGGTGGCGGTTGGCAATAATAGTGACGAGATTGATCTGCCGGGCTATCGGGTCAGGTCCGAAGGGCACCTGCGCCAAATAAAACGGGCAGCCGAGGCGATCAATGAGTCCGAACGGCCGGTGGTCTATGCCGGTGGGGGGGTAATACTGTCGGACGCGTCAGAAGAGCTTCGCGAAATGGTATATAAGGCCAACGTCCCAATCACCACGACTCTGCTGGGGCTTGGCGGCTTTGATGAGAATGATCCACTGTCTTTGCAGATGCTGGGAATGCACGGGACGGCATACGCTAATTTTGCCGTGCAGGAATGTGATCTGCTGGTTGCGGTCGGAGCACGATTTGACGACCGAATCACCGGCGATGTCAAGCGATTCGCGCCGCATGCCAAAATCGTACACATTGACATCGACCCGGCCAGTATATCCAAAAACGTCAAAGTGGATATCCCCGTGGTGGGCGACGCCAGGAAGATTCTGTCTGTTATGGCCCAGTATGTCGAGCGGCGCGAAAGACAGAAATGGTTCGAGCAAATCGATAATTTCAAGAAGTCGTACCCACTGACTTATGATAATACGACCGACAAGATTAAGCCTCAGTATGTGATCGAGGAACTTTGCCGGCAGACACAAGGTAAAGCGATTGTCTGTACGGGAGTAGGACAGCATCAGATGTGGTCGGCGCAGTTTTACAAATTCAGCCTGCCGCGACATTTTGTTACCTCCGGTGGACTTGGTACGATGGGGTTCGGTTTGCCGGCCGCGATCGGGGCTCAGATTGCCAGTCCGGACGAGATAGTCGTCGATATCGACGGAGACAGCAGCTTCAGCATGACACTGAACGAGTTGCCGACAGCGGTGGAAAATAATCTGCCGGTTAAGGTCTGCGTACTCAATAACGGTTATATGGGTATGGTTCGGCAGTGGCAGGAGTTGTTTTATGGGCGGCGCTATTCGAAATCGTTTTTGCAGCATCCGAGCTTCGCTAAAGTGGCCGAGGCGTTCGGTGCAGTGGGACTGACAGCGACAAAAAAAGAGGAAGTCCCTCGAATCATCGAACAAATGTTGGCTGAAAAGAAATGCTGTGTGGTCGATTTTCATATCGAACGTGAAGAAAATGTATGGCCGATGGTGGCGACCGGTAAGGGACTGCATGAAATGTCCGGCCTGCCGACCGACACAAGCGAAAGAGTTTAGACATAGGTGAGTTATGAATAAAAGATTTATATGTACAAGTTTTTTGGTGCTGGTTTTATCTTCATCGCTGTGTGCTGTTACCGAGTATTTCGTATCAACCAGTGGCAATGATGCGAATCCGGGAACTGAAGCGCGGCCTTTTGCGACACTCCATCGAGCCAGGAATGCTGTTCGTCAGGTGAATACGCGGAAAGGCACGGTCAGGGGACCGGTTACCGTCTGGATACAGGGGGGGACATACTACTTGAGCAGACGTTTAAACCTCTCAAGCGAGGATTCAGGTACCCAGGCTGCCCCAATCGTTTATCGTGGACAGGTTGGGCAAGAAGTTCGCATAGTCGCAGGACGCCCGGTAAAAGGTTTCGGGCCGGTAACGGACCCGAAGATTCTCAAACGACTCGATTCATCTGTCCGGAATAAAGTTGTCTGTGCCGATCTCAAAGCGTCTGGAATATCCGATTATGGGCAGGTTACCGCTCGTGGAAAACGCCTGGAGTTATTTTTCCGGGACAAGCCTATGCAAATTGCCCGTTGGCCGAACGAAGGTTATGTTAAAGTTGTCGAAGTCGTCGGGGAAACGCCCAAGATCATTCGTGCATACAAGGGGACAGTTGAGGGAGAACTGATATATTCAGGAGACCGCCCCAAACGCTGGGCTGACGAACAGGAAATATGGCTTCATGGATATTGGTTTTGGGACTGGGCGGATGCTTTCGAGAAGGTGGCGTCGATTGATACCGACAAGCGTGTTATTTCGACAGTTCCCCCTTATAACCACTATGGATACCGCAAGGGCCAAAGGTATTACGCACTCAATGTGCTTGCCGAGTTGGATCAGCCGGGCGAGTGGTATCTTGATCGAGCCGAGGGCATACTTTATTTCCTGCCCCCGTCGCCTGTGAGCAATGGCAAAGTGATTCTGTCGAGCCTTCCGCATTTGTTCGTACTCAAGGATTGCTCCTGGGTTACAATCCGCGGCCTTGTGCTGGAAGCAACGCGATCTACCGCAATAAAGATATCAGGCGGTACCGAAACCAAAATTGCCGGCTGTACTATCCGAAATACGGGTAGTTGGGCGGTGCATATTTCAGGCGGCAATAGAAATTCAGTACTCGGTTGCGACATCTATAACACAGGAGAAGGCGGTGTGTCCCTAAGCGGAGGAGATCGCAAAACTCTTATCCGCGCGGAACACAGAGCGGAAAACAATCACATCCATCATTTCGGGCGTATCTACAAGACCAATCGTCCCGCTGTTACCGTCTGCGGTGTAGGCAATTATGTCTCACATAACGTGATCCATGACGGCCCGCATAACGCGATAAAACTTGGCGGAGTCAGCCACACTATCGGTGGAAACGACCATACTATCGAGTTTAACGAAATATATAATGTTTGTCGTGAGACCGGTGATGTCGGAGCCTTTTACATAGGCCGTGACTGGTCGTCCAGAGGATCGATTGTTCGCCATAACTATTTTCACGACACCAAAGGCCCCGGACATGGTGGCAGCATGGCGGTGTATCTCGATGATTTGACAAGTGGTATTTCCGTCGTAGGTAATATATTCCATCGTGTAGATCGGGCGGCGTTAATCGGCGGCGGTAGGGACAATCTTGTTGAAAATAATATCTTTGTCGATTGTAATCTTTCGGTCAGCATCGATGCCCGTGGAGTCGGCTGGGCGAAACACAGCGTCAAAGAAGATGGGGTAATGCCAAAGTACCTGCGTAACGTACCGTACAAGCAGCCGCCATGGAGTGATAGATATCCGGAACTCGTGAATATTCTTGAGGATTCGCCCGGTCTGCCAAAGGGAAATATTGTCCGGCGTAACGTCTCATTCGGCGGTAAATGGCTATATATAAGGAACGAAGCGAAGCCTCTGGTAAAATTCGAGGATAATCTTGTTGATGTCGATCCTTGTTTTGTTAATCTTCAACGGCAGGACTTTCGGCTGCGACCCGAATCAAAAGCCTTTGCTTTGGGATTCAAGCGGATTCCTGTGGAAAAAATAGGCCTGTACCTTGACGAGTATCGCACTAAAGGGATTGATCCGAAAAAAATAAGGTGTTGTAGTTGTGAATCTAAAGGCTATTTTAGAACCAGGCGAAGAAGGTGGATATACAGTTATTGTTCCCTCTCTTCCCGGTTGTATAAGCGAGGGCGACACTCGTGAAGAGGCTCTAAAGAACATTCGGCAGGCTATTGAGC
>DAOVXR010000145.1 GCA_030636065.1 Sedimentisphaerales bacterium
CGAATTCGAAGCAGACCCCATTGACCTTGGCGCAGCCCATAAACTGTTTCGGAGGCGACTCCTTCTTTTTCACTCGCAAAACATAGGTCTTTTTCGTAGCGAGTCCACTCTTCTCGAAACGAACCGGTATCAACAGTTTTCCCTCAGGTTCGAGATCGCCTGATATGACGAAGTTGTTCGCATCGTCACGTACATAACATCCCAGTTCATCGCGGAGAAACTCGTTGACCTCGTCTGTCTTATCCGTCCCCCAGTTGAATTTGGCAAGTTCCTGCCAGGTCAACTTATTGCCCGCCTCCGTCTCCCGCAGCGCGATTGTCTGGAGCGTGTCCCCATCCTGAGGGGTGTATTCGTTTGCATTTTTTCGTTTGTCGAAGCCCATAAAAAGTCTCTGCTGTAATGGCAAACCCTATTCTTCTGTTACCTTAACAACCTCCAGAGCATCTTTGTCGATCATTTCCCCGATGTCGCATGTCCCGGCAGGAATATCTTTGATACGCACCGTACCATTCGGCCTGGTCGTATAGAAATTCTCGATACCGTCCGGCAGAGTGATACGCAGCTTTACCCACGGAACCGGTTTGTCCGTCTCGTCCCAAACAACCTTAAATTCTATCCATGTTTTTTCCGGTTTCTTTTTTGGTGGAGGCGGTTCCTCTTTAGTCACAATTTTTTGCGGAGGGGCGCCGCCGGTGCGACGCCATAATTTTTTTACGAATACGATTATCGCGAAGGTCGTTGCCAGTCGTGGCTTATCTTTCTCACCGGCCTGCGGCTCGCCCCGTTTTACTTCGTGGGAAATTTGTTCGAGGAACTCGGCAATTTCGTCCGGAAACGAAGCGTCCATAGTCTCGGCAGCTAACTCCGCCTCGGCAGACCTGATAAGAACGGTTCTGCGGTTTTCGTCCGAAGGTTCCCGCCGACTGAACTCAAGCGATGAACGAAACGCCTGAAGGGTAAGGTCGAAAACAATCTTTTTAGCAACAAAGACGGTTTGTGCTGTGCCAGGTTCGTCCGTGTTTTCCAGAGGCAACTGTTCCGATTTTGCCTGATCGCACATAAGCAGATGAAATAACTTACGGATGTTCATCTGTCCGTTGTGCTGTTGTAGGTTAAAGAGATATTTCTCGATAAGCAGGCAAAAACGTCTGAATAAATCGCTATGGTTGAGCCACGACGTTACAAAATCGCCGGATAACGTAGCATTGCCGCCCCAGGGGCCGCTCCGCAAAGGAAAAGCCGTTCGTGCAATTATAGTTCGCGATTCGCCCAACTCCCGCGATAAAGATTCGAGTTCTCGCATTCCATTGTGAGAAGCTGATGTTTGTGGGTGATGACCTGATTCATCGATCTCAATTGGGCGGCGAAAAGGGGACAGGCTCGTCCGGGGACCGCCGGCGGAGGTGAAAGCCTGCATTCCTAAAGGGCCTGGAGTCTTGCCACGCCGAACACCACCGCCGAAAATATTATCGCTCGGACTCATCAATAACCCTATATTCTCAAAAGTAATTCCGGGCAGGCACAGGGGACTGCTCCTACGGCTATGTCGTACGTTTAATACCAAACATTAATAATCAAATGCGGCTCGGTTTTTTTGCCCTCCACCATGCCTACGGTACTAGTAGAAAATTTGACTTCAATATCAGGATTCTCGTCGATCCATTTATTAATCTGTTCATCAATAAATGTTATGGCGTTATTACCTAAGCGGGTATGGAAGGTGCGAACCCGTGTCGCTCCTTTGCCGTCCTTGTTCAATGGCCGTTTGTACTCCTCTTCCTTACGTTCCAGGGAGGAAGAAGAAGCAAAAGTGCGAATCTGCGTGGCCTCATTGATGTTTCCACCATTTGTTTCCAGCTTGATCGGATCAGCCTCTTTCTCCGGAACAGGAACCAGTCCGGGAAAACGACATTTCGGACACTGCAATCGCTCACCCTGCATTGATTCCGGCGCTTCCAACGGTTCCTTACACTGGCTGCAGTTGAATTGAATCATAATCAACCCTTCAATATAATATTACCACCAGTTACCACCAACAATTCCATGCCCGATTATTGTAGCACATCAACCGTTATCTGTCGAGGTCAATAATATACAATACGCAACCTGTGAAAATGCCTGTAGCCGATAGGGTAGGGCTAATTGGCCCACGCATCAGATAGAAAAATGGTCGTCGTAACTGTGTGTGTAATAGTATTTTATCGTTGTTGGAGGAGTTTAACTGACGCTGTAATACCAGGAAAAAGCTTGCTTCGCCACACATAAAGCACTACACTATACAGTACAGGCAGAAACGTCCAATTCCAACTGAAGCATTACAATTCAATTGTACAGGAATTTGTATTAGCCACAGAGTTCTTCCGCCATGGGCGGATGGACTCGGTGTTCTCCCCGCCTTCGCGGGGACAAGCCTGTGGCAAAAAAGTCCCGCCGAAGGCGGTTAATTTAACAGGAGGGATATCATGGGCGGAAAGTCAGAAGTATTACAGGTTCGGGCAGTTGCGACGGTCTCGATGATAACAATCTGTACACACTCGATCCGAACGGGACGTTGACTCCCTTTGCCTTGAGTATTCCGGTCGGCACGATTTACAGCATCGTCTATGATAGTGTCGAGGAAGACCTCTACATTGTTAGTGCCGACAGCGAGACCGTCTATCGGGTCGATCCGCTGACGGGTACTGTAACACTTATTGCCGATGGTTTCGTCGATTTTCATTGCTGCTGTCTTGAGATCGATCCGGTGCATCGGCGTCTCTATGTAGCTGATTATGGATATAACCGGGTTTATGAATTGTGCCTCGATGGCGGGGCGAATGTCGATATTTCCGTTGGGCTTGAGGGTGTGGCTCGGCCGGACCCCGATGGCTGGGTGGTGCCTCTTTCTGTCAGATTCTTTTCGCCCACTGCCGATGTCCTCAATGATACACCTCTCTACCAATGCAATCTTGCTACCACCAAATCGGGCGATTATGCCATCTGTCAAGTTGCTGACCTGGCACCGGGTACCTACGATATTACGGTGGCGAGTGAGCATACTCTGATGAATGTAAAAAGAAATGTAGTCATCTCTCAGCCCGGTACATCGGTGGATATGGGAATACTTATGGAGGGCAACGCCGACAATGATGACAAGATCAGTCTATTCGATTTCAGCATCTATGCTTCGGCGTGGCTAACCTCCCAGGGGAAGCCGACCTTCGACGCCGGATCGGATTTTGATCGCAATCTGACGATTGATCTGCCCGATTTGGTATTGTTAGCAGCCAATTGGCTGGCGTCTTCCCCGATTGAAGTTCCATAACAGGAGGATTACATACCCGCTGTATAGTCCGCAATTTCTTGGACAGAACGGAAGCCACAAGGCTTCTCGCTAAAAGGTTTCGCTTCGCGAAGCTATTTTTATCAGGTTTTTTAAGGCATGAGAGAGATCTGAATAGATCATGAAGAACTATAAGGTGGATGGACAGCGCAGGCCGCCCATCCATCACGACCTATTCGTCGCACTCACTGGCTATTCCTCGATAAGTTGCTCCTGGGCAGAGCTTATATCCGCTTCACCAGATAAATCCAACATACACAGCAAAACAGCTAACAACTGGCAAAGCATATCAACAGGGAAGCATTGGCCTGTCGTCTCTGATTTTTCTTTACTGAGGCGATCTACAGCTTCCGGCTTACCGCGATCGCCCTGGCTTTTTTTTAATATTTCGTTCTCCAATGCCAGTTTGGAGATCAGCCTGTCCCTTTGTTCCAATTCAGCGTCATGTGGGTCCTTGGGGTGAGATTTGAGATTCTCACGGCCGGCCAGCGTGTATTTTTTACGCCATTGGGCCAGTTCATGCATGGCAAAACCGGTTTGGCGACTGACCAGTTCCATGTCTTCGCCTTTGAGCAAACGTAAAACTGCTTGCTCCTTCAAACTTGCACTTTTTCGAAATTTCTTTTTAGCCATTCGTATATCTCCTTGGACAAGGGGGCTATTGTATCATGTCTTATTTACTGTCCAAGAAAATTGCGGCCGCCCCAGCATTTATATATTCATCTCTGCGAACTTTGTCAATTACCTTGCCAAATGCCTGGACAACATGAAAAAAAACAAAAACAATCTTTGCATCAGGACAATGATGCCTGATCCTGTTAATATACGGTTCCCACATATCCATGGCTACAGCCTCTATAGCCCGTTTCTGGCCATCTGTCATACCCTCAAAAAATCTGTCAAGAGTTTCCTTATTGCGTCCTGGACCCATCCAGATTATTTTGCCGGTAAAATAGTTCATAATAACGGTCATGTAGTTATGGCCTTTTCTGACAGCTATTTCATCGATAGCGATAATCCTGATCTTATGATAGTCAGTTGCACCAAAGTCCTTTTCAAGAAACGACTTATCAATTTCCTTGACGGTTTTAGGGTCAAGATCGAGATGGCTTGCAACATCTTTAACGGTCATAACCTTGCAAAGGTCATAGATGTATTGGGCAAGGCGATGCGTAACTCTTTTGGAGGCATCTACAAATTCAAGCTGTTCAACTCTTGTCCCTTCGCAGTTATTGCACCATACCTTACGGTATTCAATATGGAGCCAAGTCTGGGCATTAGCCATGTTAAGATCTCTGATAAACCGCCTGTAGCCGTGGGAATGAACATTGGCAGCTACTTGTCCGCAGGCATGGCAAAGCGGGCGATAACGCTTGTCAGGCTCAAACTTTATCAATACCGAGCTGGCATCTTTATGGTGAACAGCTTGTTTTGTAATTTTTACTCGTATAAACGGAAAGTACTTTGTTATACTAAGGCTGGACATTGTATGACTCCTTTCATCGTTAAGTCTTTTATCCCAAAAAACTTATCTTACGAAAGAAATACAATGTCCATATCTTTTTATTAACTTTTATTCAACTTTATTGGATGAGAACCAGAAATATTGAATACAGAAAAATCGCAATCAACCCCAAATGGCGGGCATGGTCCGGGCTACTTTTTGTCCGGGCTACACCTGCTGTCCGAAGACAGACAATGCCACCCGTCGGACACCTCAAAAAAAGAGATTTGACCCAATCCTGTTCGGCACAATCTTTGCTCTTCGGCAACTTACAGCGTACTTGTCACATAAACGTGATTGTATCTGATGTTTGTATTATCGCCAAGGTCTTTGACAATTTCCTCC
>DAOVXR010000173.1 GCA_030636065.1 Sedimentisphaerales bacterium
AAAGGCGGCTATCCGGAAGGTGTAATGTACGCGATACTGTTGATGAATGCGATGACACCACTGTTGGAACGATGGACAAGGCCAAAACCGATGGGCGGGCATTCGTCGAGTAGAGAGTAAGTGGAAAGTTGTGAGTTGTGAGAAAGGCAGTGATGCTGATTCAATTTTTTAGACAATCATGGTTAGTGATGGCGGCGGCGCTGGTGTTCGGACTGCTGGTGGCGGGCGTACATGGGGTGCTGGAAGAACGCATTGCTGACAACGCGACGCTGAAACTGGAACGTGAGATGAAATCACTGTTCGGCCAGGATAGTGCTTCCGAAGCCATACGAGATGAAAATGGGGAAGTCAGATACTACAAAGTAAAAGATAAAACAAACGCTATAGCCGGTTACGCAATTGTTGCCGAAGGCAGCGGCTTCGCGGATAAAATCAAACTACTGGTGGCTACAGATGAAAAAACAGAAAAGCTGTTGGGAATCGCGGTCCTGAAAACCAATGAGACTCCGGGGTTCGGGGACAAAATTAAAAAAGAGAAGTTCAAGAATCAGTTCGTTGGCTGTCCGATAGGTGAAGAACTGTCAGTTATCCTAAGGGGAGATCGCGATACAGTGGACAGCGAAATTGTTTCGATTACCGGGGCGACGATAAGCTCGGAAGCAGTTGCGGATATAGTCAATGACGCAGTGGCCAAATTGAGAAATAAGTAAATGTCAGCAGAAGAAAATATCAAACTAAAACCAGCAGGCGCCTCGGAAGCGTTATCGTATTTTGTACGAGGACTATGGCAGGAAAACGCGATCTTTCGACAGATGCTGGGGATGTGCCCGGTGTTGGCGGTAACGGCCCAATTACAGCCGGCACTGACGATGGGAGCGGCGACGACGTTCGTACTGGTCTGCTCGAACATTGTAGTCTCACTGATGCGGAACCTGCTGCAGGGACATCTGCGAATCCTTATGTTCACGCTGACCATCGCGACATTCGTAACAATAGCAGACCTGCTGCTACAAGCGTTTCTGCCGGATATGAGTGAGGCGCTGGGAGCCTATGTGCCGCTGATTATCGTGAACTGCCTGATCATCGGCCGTGCCGAGGCGTGCGGCAGTCGAAAACCCGCCATTACCAGTCTTTGCGATGCGCTGGGGATGGGAATCGGCTTCACGTTCGGGCTTTGTGTGCTGGCAAGTGTCCGTGAAATTCTGGCGGACGGCTCGCTGTGGGGATGCCGGATTATGCCGGACGCGTTCGTGTGTTGGAATGTAATGAAATTGCCGGCCGGGGCGTTTATTACATTAGGAATACTACTTGGATTGAGTAACCATTTCTTCAAAAAGAAGTGAAAGAGTGAAAGAGTGAAAGAGTAGAAAAGTGGACGAGTGAAAGAGTGAACGAGTAGATGGGTAAAAGAGTGAAAGAAGGCTAAAAATGAATTCAGAAACCAGCCTGATAGTAGTGTTTATTTCTCTGGCGATAGTCAATAACCTTGTACTGATCAAGTTTCTGGGGATTTGTCCATATCTGGGGGTGTCCAAACGAGTCGATATGGCGTTCGGGATGGGCTGTGCGGTAACTTTCGTGATAACCATCAGCGGAACAGTTACCTGGCTGATCAATAATCTCGTCCTGCAAAAAATCGGAATGGAATACCTCAAATATATCGCGTTCATTATGGTGATAGCAAGTATGGTGCAACTCGTGGAAATGTATGTGCGGAAGTTTTTTCCGAGCCTGTATGAGAGTTTTGGGATTTTCCTGCCATTGATTACCACCAACTGCGCGATCCTCGGCACATGCCTGTTTATTGACCTGTGGGCCTTCACCTTTATGCAGGCAGTAGTGGCAAGCTTCGGCGGCGGGCTGGGATTTACACTGGTGATTTGTATGATGGGTGGTATCCGTGAACACCTCGAATGGGCGGATGTCCCAAAATCGCTAAGAGGGGCAGGGATTACCTTGATTACAGCAGGGATTATGACACTGGCGTTTATGGGATTTTCCGGAATGATTTAATGGGTGTATGGGTAAAAGAGTGTATGGGTATATGGGTAGAAGAGTATGTTAGAAGAAGGAAAAAATGATCTGTAGTGGTACGATAGTTTTACATAATATACTGGCTGGGTTCAGTATAAGCTCCATGGGTATAGCGGGGATAACTCTGCTGGCGGTGGGGATGGTGTTTGTTATTATTCTGACAATCGCCAACGCTAAACTGAAAGTGAAACAAGACCCAACAGTAGAAGCGATTATAAACATACTGCCCGGCGTCAACTGCGGCGGCTGTGGTCTGGCGGGTTGTGGAGCATACGCTGAGGCGGTGGTAAAAGATCATGGCCTGATGGGCAAGTGTGGGCCCGGCGGCGAAGCGACTGTCGGGGAGATCGCGGCAATATTGGGGATCGAAGCAGAAGCGTCGGCACCGGTTCGGGCCATCGTTCATTGTTCATCGAAAAATGATGATAAAATCAACACTGTCAAATACCAGGGAGTGAAAAGCTGTGCCGAGGCGCAAATGGTGGCGGGAGTAATCGGCTGCCCTTATGGATGTCTGGGGTTTGGCGATTGCGCAGAAGCGTGTGAGTTCGCCGCGATCGATATGGGCCATGGGTTGGCAACAATAAAATATGATAATTGCGTGGGCTGTGGGGCATGTGTGCAAGTTTGTCCCAGGCAACTAATCGAACTTCTGCCTATGCGGGAAGACCCGATGATGGTCATCGCCTGCTCCTCAAAGGACAAGGCAAAGGATGTTCGCGGCTATTGCAAGGTCGGTTGTGTGGGGTGTGGGCTGTGCGCGAAACTGACGCCGAATATGTTCCGGATGGAACAGAAACTGGCGGTTATCGATTATGAAAAATACGGCGATCCGGAAGAACGGGATAAGGCCCAACAGAAATGCCCACGCAGCCTGATGATTTATGTGGGGAAGAAATCATCAGAAAGCTGAAAAACACTCATTCCAGATGAAGATACCGTTATACATCTCATACGTTCATTGCCCATAATACGTTGCAAACAAGTCTTAGCTTGCAAAATGATGCCAGGTGGGTATAATCCCTTTTTCGCTGTGGTATATTGTCCCGATCTGCGGTAATATATGCTTTGTCAGGCTCCAAATGGGCCGTAAGAACGCAATTTGCAAAAATAGTGAACAGTTATAATATATCAGGAGGCAACATGAGTATGAGTAAAGCAATTCTAAAGACAGAGGTTCCCGGACAACAGCCGGTACGGGGCAAAGTACGCGATATATATGATCTCGGTGATAAGTTACTAATGGTAGCGACTGATCGGATAAGCGCCTTCGATGTAATAATGGCCAACGGCATACCGGACAAAGGCGCAGTGCTGACAAATATATCGCTGTTCTGGCTGGAGTGGTTGGGCGAGAGTGTAAAAAATCATCTGATCAGCACAGACGTTAATGATTTCGGCTCGCCGTTCACCGAACACAAAGAACAATTCGTCCGACGCAGTATGCTGGTGAAAAAGGCCGGGGTTCTGCCGATCGAATGTGTGGTGCGCGGTTATCTTGCCGGGTCGGGCTGGAAAGAATATCAGCAAAGCCAAACTGTTTGTGGACATAAGCTGCCTGACGGCTTGCGGCAATGCGACAAACTGAACGAACCGATTTTTACGCCGGCGACCAAGGCCGAGCAGGGTGAGCACGACGAAAACATAAATTTCGAGCGGGCGATTGATATTGTCGGAATCGAAGCGGCAAGCTATGTACGCAACAAGAGTATCGATATATATGTCAGGGCGGCGGAGTATGCAGCCAAACAAGGGATAATCCTTGCGGATACCAAGTTCGAATGGGGGTTCGATGATAACGAAGAGATAATCCTGATCGATGAAGTCCTTACGCCTGACTCGTCACGGTTCTGGCCGGCGGATAAGTATGAGCCGGGCCGCGATCAGCAAAGCTACGATAAACAATTCGTGCGGAACTATCTTGAAAGTATCCAATTCGACAAAAACCCGCCGGGACCGGAGCTGCCCAATGATGTTGTGGCCGGCACACGTCAGCGATATGTAGAAGCGTTCGAGAAGCTAAGCGGAAAAAAGTTCGATTGAAGCGGCCGGTGAACAAAATGTAAGTGCTAATCAGGAAAGATCAGGCTGGACGATGGCAGACGGAAAAACAACCATTCAGGAACTAATCGATTGCGTAACGGATTTTGAAAAACAACGTGATTGGGAGCAGTTTCATTCGCCGAAAAACCTCGCGATGGGGCTGGCAATCGAGGTGAGTGAACTGATGGAGCATTTTTTATGGTTAAGCGAATCTGAGTCGCGGGATGTGGCTGGCGACAGTAAAAAATTAGAACAGGTAAAGGATGAAATGGCGGATGTGTTCAATTATCTGCTGATGTTGACCCATGCACTGGGAGTCGATCTGAGTGAGGCGTTTTACGAAAAAATAAAACAAAATGATAAAAAATATCCGGCGGATTTGTACCGGGGAAAGTATGAGTTGTGAGTTATGTAGGATGGGCTTTAGCCCATGCTGATTGACTGAAAAGGAAGATATTAAAAAAATGAGTAAGAGGGAATATAGCAAACATCAGCATGAGGTGATCGACCGTTATTACCAGAATCTCGATTCGATTATGCTGCAGAAATTGCAGGAGTTGGTATCCGAGCTTTATCTCGCTAAAGATGGGCCGAAAGAAGACCGATTGTGGGATCGCGTCGAAAA
>DAOVXR010000015.1 GCA_030636065.1 Sedimentisphaerales bacterium
CAGGAGTCTATCCCAATCGGCCGGAAGAAAGAGAAATCAATATCCATTGGCCCAGCCCGCTGCCGGAAAACATGATCGAAAAATTACAGGAAGCATCCCTGAAAAAAGAGTTGGGTGTTCCGCAGGAACAAATACTTAAAGAACTGGGATACTGAGGAATAGTTGTGAGTTGTGAGTTGTGAGTTGTGAGAAGTGAGAAGTCTATAACTGGAGGACAGTATGTTACAGGAATTGCAGCAGCAAGCGAACACGCAGGACATCAACAGTACTCTTCCGAGTACAGAAGCGTTGTCCAGCGAAACTGAAAGTACTTCAAAGGGAACTAATCAGGAACAGATGGTTCCGGTATCAGAAGCTATCAAATATCGCAAACGTGCTCAGACAGCGGAACAACAGGTTCAGCAGTTGACGGAGAAGTTACAAAACAGTCAACAAATCCAACAGGATACGCAGGCACAACTGAATGAGAAGGAACTGGAAAACAAGCTGACGCAGGAATTAGTACAGGCGGGCGTGGTGGATGTGGAGGCGGCGTTACTGCTGGCTCAAAAGAGGGCCGAGACGTGTCAAGATAATTATGATGTGCGTGGCCTGATCGAGGCGTTGCGTAATGAAAGGCCATATCTGTTTTCACATCCTGTTGGAGAAGTTTCGGCGTCTTTAGCGGCTCCGACAGCAGGGGTCCGGTCTTCCGGTGGCGGCGTAAATAACCTGTTGCGTTCGGCGCAACGAGCACAGCAAAGCGGCAGTCGCAGAGATATGCACGAATACCTGCGTATGAGACGAGCAGTGCAAAGGTGAACGTAAAGAGTTCAGCATAGAGAAGAGCACCTCTGGGAAATACAGAAAGGTGGCACCCAGCCGCTGGTCGCTAACTGAAATGACAGAATTATGAAACTGGGATAAATTTTAACATAGGAGATACGATTATGAGTTTTACTGGAAAAGCAACATATTCGGCAGGGACAAGCCTGCCGGAGCTGGCGGAAGATGTATCAGATATTGTTGGTATTGTTTCACCTTATGAAACATTGCTGCTGGACGCACTGGGCGATCCGCTCAAGGCGGCAATGAGTACATACCATGAATGGCTGGAAGACGGTCTGCTGCCTAACAAGGACGCGGTCAACGATAATACATTCACGGACCCGGATGTTGATACGGACTTTGTTGTCGAACACGGGGAGCGATTCCAGGTGGGCGATGAAATTCAGGTTGAAGGCAGTGAAGAACTGATGCTGGTAACCGGAGTGAGCAGCGATACGCTGACGGTAGTACGCGGATACGGCGGAACAACGGCCGAGGATCTGGCGGATGACCAAGCGATAAATATTTTGGGCAATGCCGCGCTGGAAGGGGCTGACAAACCGGCCGCTCGTTTTACCAACCGAGTTCGGCAAGGCAACTATACACAGATTTTCACGGCGGCAGTGGAAGTGTCCGGCAGTGATCTGGCGGCACGGCAATTGGGACTGGCGGACGAACTGGATTATCAAAAAACAGAGCGGCTGAGAGAACTTCTTCGCGATCTGGAAAACACCGTGATTAACGGAGACCGACCAGTGAGTAATCCGCAGGGGTCCGGTACGGTTCGCCGCAGCCTAAAAGGAATATTCCAGCATATCGGCATGCACAATTACCATACGGGAGATACGGGATTCCCCAGCGGTAACGATCTGGACGAAAGCAAAATCAATTATGCTATGCGCCAGATATGGGAATCGAGCAGCGGAAACGTGAACCTGATTGTGGTCAACGGTTTTCAGAAACGCAAAATCAATGCCTTCCTGAGCGGTAATCGCAGCTATGGACCGCAAGACCAAAAATATACCGACCTGGTTGGTTATTACGAAAGCGACTTCGGCATGTGCCGGGTTATTGTTACACGCTGGATGCCGCAGGACGCGGTATTGCTGCTGGATAGTTCGCGGCTGGGTGTATTGCCGCTGGCGGGGCGTAGTTTCCACTTCAAGCCGCTGGCGTCCGCGGGCGACTACGAGAGCGGGCAACTGATCGGTGAATATACACTGGAAATGAAAAACGAAGAGGCTCACGGCTTCATACGCGGGCTGAGTACGAACTAACCAACATCGGCGAGGGAGTTGTCGTTCTGAAGACAGCGCAGCGAGGAATTCTTTATGCCGAAAGCATAGAAAGTCTTCGCTGCGTTCAGAATGACAGGAATAATTAATACCGCCATACTCATCGACAACATGGGAAAATAATTATGATTACGTTTTCAAGCGATATTGATTTGCTCAAGTGGGAGCCGGTACTGTTTCGGGAATTGGCGCTGCCTTCGCAGACACTTTGCCAGGGCAGTGACGGAGTATTAAGCAGTACGGCGCTAACTTCCAGCGGCGCATCGTTTGTCAGCAGCGGCGTGGCGGCTGGACACGTAATTTATCTGTACAATTGCGAAAGCGGGCCGGACGGCTGTTATGAAATTGTATCTGTTGATTCGGCTACGCAACTTACCGTCTCGGTAGTGAGGCTATCGGCGGATGATGACGCGGTGGCACCGCCGAGCGGTAGCGAAATCAGCTATCGTGTCAGTACGTTTGATCCGCAGGCGGAAGAGGCCGCTTACAGTTTGAGGCAATATTTCGGGATTGAATCAGATGACAGCGAAACCGAAGAAACAAGCAAGGTATTGAACCAGCGGGTATTGCGTCAGGCGACAGTGTTTGCCGTTCTATCGACGGTTTTTGCCGCCAGCGCCGGCGGCGACAAGGACAATGAAGGATTCTGGAAGAAGTCGCTGCGTTATCAAAAGATGTTTCACACGGCAAGAGTAAAGGTAAGGCTGGAGATAGACACGGACAGCGACAACGTAGCAGAACAATTCCATTGCGGCGGAACCGTCAGACTACGACGGATATAAAGGTGTTTTTAAGATGAGCATATCAGGCATAACATTCAACGACGAAAAACTCTTTGGTGTGGGCGAACATAAACTCAAACTTCTGTCGTGGCGGCGCGAAACGATAGAACGGGGGTTTGCCGGGCTGGACGGAGTGGTTAGTATCGATCTGGGGCTACGGGAAAGAAAGCTGAAACAACAGGGACGGTTGTCGGCGGTCAGCACAGCGGCGCTGCTGAAACTGATGAAGGAAATCACGAACTATATCGACGGCCAGGCATATAAGTTAGTCGATCAGTACGGTACGGTCTATGAGCAGGTTCGGATGGACAGCTTTACTGTTCCGGGGTCGATCACATCGGCCAATCAGGCTTGTTGTGAATATGAAATTATCTATACGCAGTTGAGTGCATAAGCAAGGTAGTTATGGCATATAGTACGAAACATATCAGCAGTGTCAGGGCGATTGGATTTCCGGCGGGGACACAAAGCGGGGATGAGATGGTGTCTCTGCCGGGGCTGGTAATGGTGAGTTGGCGAAGCGAGGAAACGGATAAACTGTTTCAGGTTTATGTGAATGGACAGTGGTCCGGAGTGACGTCTCATCCGCGACAGAGAAAAATGCTGGTCGAATACGAACATCCGCATATAGCGGCAATTGAGGTTGTGGCAGTACAGCCAAATGAAAAAAAAATTGATTTTTCCGGAGAACTGGCCGGGTTCACCGGAGCGGATGGTTGTCACGCTGTTATACATTGGCCCAGGCGAGGGGTGTTGCCGCTTGGAAGCAGGGCAATGGTTTATGGAGACGAAGGAAACGGGCAGATAAATTACACTGATCCGCTGGCGACAATAGAAGTCTGGGCCGGTGTGGCGGAAAAATGGGGCTATGGGCTGGATGGGTTTGGCAAAGGTGATTTTGGTTACAGTGGTACAGGGGCAATTGGCTGGGGACGAGGCGGTTTTGCGTGGGGGGAGTTTGGCTTTGACGCGGAAATGCAGGTGTTTGTAAGCGATGCCCTGGCAGCAGGGAAATATCAGTTTGCTGTGCGAGTTTGTGATACCCAGGGGAACTTTATCGAAAGCGAAGATAAGGTTGCAACTGTATATTTAGACCCTCTGCCGGCGGCGTCAAGGGTAAGTATAGAAAATTACGATGAGCAGAATGATGAATTGGTTTTGGATATCGATCAAAGTTAACTGAAAGTCAAGAGGTAACGATTATGAGTGAAATTTATCCAGGCGATAATAGTTTATTGAACCTGGCCGATGAGGCCGAGACGGGAGTGGAATATATCGAGACAGGCAAGGCGCCTTATTATCTGGAGTTCCGCAAGCTGTTGTATCGGCTGCTGCTGGCCACTAAGCGGGCGAACGACCTGCGGGTGTTCGATGAGGGCGGACTCGATGTCGGCGTTAAGGCCGGTAAGTTCTGGTTCGGTTCCACCCTGCGCGAATATACAGCATCGAGCGGTAATACACTCGCCGATAATAAGGCGAATATCTATATCTATATCAATTCAGCCGGCACATTGATCCTCACGGAATACACTGCGTGGCCGTCGGCCGGGACTTTCCATATTCGCCTCGCCCAGGTTACGACCAGCGGAGGCGATATTACCGCGATAGTCGATATGAGAGGATCGGAGCTATTTACACAGCCGATCACCGGCGGTAACTGCGCGGACTACGGCTCGTCCGGCAGCGTCTCTGTTATCTTCAAGGCAACTCTGACGGCCGGCAGTACGGTACAGGTACATAACACCGATGCACCATACAAATATCGGATACTGGATGCCTGGAGCGTTGCGAGAAGCGCTGACGCGGGCACCTGGAAGCTGACCGATGGCACGAACGATATAACGGACGCGGTGGCCGTTACGGCAGCCGATAAGACAATCGACCGGGCAGGGACAATTGACGATGCGTATCACGAGATAGCCGCAAGCGGGTCGCTGTCGGTTGTGGGCGATGGGTCGCTGGCTGATGTTGAAGTTTATGTAATAGCAATAAGGGTTAGTTAGTTATCGGTTATCGGTTATCAGTAAGAAAAGAAGCAAGAATCTGATAACTGATAACTTCGAACTGATAACTAATTTTTAAACGGAGTTTTGATTATGTTAGGAGCTACAGGAGCGTTTGTTTATCCGGGCGGTTCGACATCTATAAGTGGCGTTAAGTTAAAAAACGCCTTATTTGTCGAGCCGGGCGACGATTTGCAGGTTAAGTATGACTGGCTTGCTTCATCTGATCGGGATGGAGTGATGGGTGCGTTATCGGAAGGTAACAAAAGGCATTTAATTAAAACACCGGGTGATTATGATGGTCAGGCGATAACAGGCTACACCGCGTATGTCTATGTTGTGGAATTGGTCCCGGACACCACAATAAACGCCTTTACTGTTGATTCCGCAAAAAAAGGCAAAAGCGACGCTACCGATCACTTGTGGGTAGAGGGATTGTCCTTTGCGTTGGCGGACAGAACCGGCGATGCGACAAATCATATTCAGGATATTTGTACCGATGGCACTCACATTTATTCAAGTTGGGCTAACGGGATAGCCAAACATACACTTGCCGGCGTTCTGGTTGATTACACCACTACCGATGTTGATTATCACACTGGCGGAATATGTTATTATGATGGCAAAGTTTATGTCGCTCATTCCACCTCGGCAATTCCGATCGCAATAGAAATCAGGGCTTATAACGTCTCGGATTTATCACTCGCTAATACGTATGATATTTTTTATGATGTTAGTAAAGATGGAAACGGTATCGGGGCAATCGCATATCATGATGGGTCGTTTTATGTTTCAAATTTCAATGGTTATACTCCGCATGACTGGATTATTTATAAGTATAATTTAACATTTACCGCGATGGAAGATAAGTTTATTATTTCCAAAAACAGGACAGAATCATCGTACATAGAAACATTGGAGCGTGTCGGCAAATATTGGATGTGTAACAGCTATGTCAGCGGTCGTGTTATGGTGATTATGGATGATGATTTTAATGTGTTGAATGAAGAATCGACTCCGAGCTTCGCTTTAGGCTGCTGCTCGTTAGGCAATGATGGCGTATTAAGAGCGACGCAGGACGGCAGCTATGATGCCACGGTCCATTTTATGCGGCTTAATTCCGAAAAAGTAAAAGATAGAAAAAGATCAGCGTCGCGAAGTGTAATTATAACCGGAGACGGGGTAGCCGCTACGTTCCGAATAGAGCACGGATTCACGCTCGATAGTTATAGCGATGTTGATTCTGGTTTATCTGTCGTTCCATCTAATTCAGTTATGGCGGCGATGAGTTACTTTATTAACGAGGTTACATCGGATTATGTTGGATTGACTTTTACGACAGTGCCTGCCAGTGGTGTTCAGTATATGTTTGACTTGCGGTTAGACCAGAAGAATCGCAAGGAACCGGCCAATCCGACAATAACCTCACCAAAAACAATTGATTCGCTTGCGGAATTAAGAACATTCCGGGATGCCGTCAATGCGGGCGGAACGTATGATGGTGCGGATGCCCAAACCGGATATTTTGAAGTCACAGCCAATATAACACTCGATGGGGCTGGCGTGGATTCCGATTGGACTCCAATCGGGCAAACTGCTACGCCGTTTCAGGGTACTTTTGACGGCCGGGACTTTATAATCGATGATCTCACACAAACAAGTGCAGTAACAGACCAGGGATTGTTTGGGGCTGTTACGAGTGGGGGAATTGTTCGCAATATCGTAATGACTAATGTTTCGCAGACTGGGACGGGGAGTAATCACGGTGCGGTGGCTGGGCGACTTAACGCGGCATACGTAATCAATTGTACTTCGTCCGGTTCGGTCGATGGAAACAGTAGCGTGGTTGGTGGGTTAGTGGGCAAGATCGAAGCAAGTGGGTATATAAAAAACAGCAGTTCTTCCTGCACGGTTAATGGCCCGTCTGAGGTTGGTGGACTGGTGGGGTCGGTCAATAGCTCTACGGTTATAAATAGCTTTGCAACGGGGGCGGTAACGACTGACACTACGGATAAGGGTGGTGGGCTGACCGGATATACTTACAATAGTTTTATCGTCGATTGCTATGCAACCGGCAGTGTTACTACTACGACAGACCGTGCGGGCGGTCTGGTTGGAGAGTTGAAAGCGTCCGGCATTACCAACTCATATTATACAACGGGCACGGTTACAGGAGTAGTTCGTGTCGGCGGGCTGGTCGGTTGGGTTGACGCTGGTGAAATTACCGATTGTTATGCGACTGGCAATGCCGTGTCCACGGGCAACGAACTGGGGGGCTTAGTCGGACGAACGAATAATGCCAAAATAAACAGGTCGTATTCTGAAGTTAATGTTAATGGTGGTGCCGCGTCTGACTTTGTCGGCGGGCTGGTCGGAGCTACAACAACAACTACAGTCATCCAAAATTGCTATGCGAAAGGAACAGTTGACGGTGATGGTTACGTAGGCGGGTTGGCCGGATATTTGACAAGCGGCAGTTCGATTATTGATTGTCATTCGATGGGTGCGGTAACCGGCAACACGGATTTGGGAGGTTTGCTCGGCGGCAATAATGCGTGTACGATAACGACAAGTTATTACGCCGAGGCAACGGGTCAGGCGGATACGGGTAAGGGGGCCAAAGTGCTTGATGTCGATTATACTACCGAGGGTTCATTTACAGGATTTGATTTCACAAATATATGGGAAATGGGTAGCAGTAATCCTGAGTTGCAATAAATTACGGTCGAGTGTTTCAAGGATGGCGAATGGCGAGTTGTGAATGAAAAGGGCACGGGTGCATCAGAGGCGTAATAGTTGAGGCTTGAGTTGTAATTCCGGAGACAAAACAAATGCTTTATTATGTTTATTTTACAGACGCAGGTGTGCCAAAGACAGGATTGTCGCCTGACTGGGAATCACTTGTAACTGCGGAGAATGGTACAGACAAGGGTGGTTCGGCTCCGGCGGTTACAGAGGTCGGCGGCGGCTGGTATAATTTTGAGGTAACTTACGGAACGACGCCATGGGATGTAACGACTGAAGATATTCTCGGTGTTATCGACGGAGGCAGTTCACTTGTCGATGCAGACAGATATAAGCCGGTGTGTGTCAGTCTGCGAGGCCTGGGACTGGCTCGGATCGCACACAAGGGCGTACAGGACAAACTGACCGGCACAATTGATATTTATGCCACAGACGGAGCCGACAAAGAACTAAAATTGGAGATGACCGACTCGGCTGAAACGATAACGCGGAATCCGGTAACGGCAGATTGATTGAGGTTGATTATGGATTTGTCTTTTTTTAATGGACTGACGGAGGGGGATTTCGGTAATGTTCTGCCGTTACGCACTTCGCTGGTAGAGGGGGACTTCTGGGCGCGGCGGCTGGGGTGCCATGCAGTATATCGAGGCAAAGGTAATATCGCGAATGTAGATTTTGAGCGAATTGTTATCGCGACTACCAACGAAGGGTTGTTGACTCTGCCGGATTACATCACGCATGAACCAGGTAACGATTATTATTATGCTGTACGACGAATCTCACAAACAGGCAAGCAGGAAAAAGGGACGACGGCAATTGTGCGACTGGCACTAAACGACGAAGGAAAACGCAAAGGCAACCGGCCCAACAAGATTCGGCAACTAAAGGCTGAGACGGCTCACGAGATGCGAATACGGCTTTGCTGGTTCTATTGGCCGATGGGAGCGGAGGCGGTGCCGGACCATTTTGCAGTCTATGGCGATAACGAAACCGGTACAATCGATTATGAAAACTCGTTGTGCGAGATACCATACAAGTTTGGATGTTACTTCTATCAATTTATGAGCGGGTCGGCGGAGCACGGACAGCGGTTGCGGTTCAGCGTGCGGGCCGTCAACGGAGAAGGTCAGGACGATGGGAATAAGGCGTTTGTCGAAGCGGTGGTGAATAGTATGGGACCGCCAGGTGTGGGGATAATTGTTTGCCAGGCGTATCTGTAGGGTAGAGGGTTGGGTGGCACCTTTTTGTCGAAGGCAAACTTGTTTGCTGAAGACAAAAAGGTGGTGTTTGAGTGTGAACAAAAACACCTCTCTGAAATACAGAAAGGTGGCACACGTCGTACACCTGAAAATAGGGGAAAATATGACGGTTGAAAATATTGTTACATACACACCGGGGATAGCTGGGACTAACAGTGTCAGGGCGGCGGCGGTATTGGTGGAGCTGGACAGGCAGGAGGCACCGTGGCTGGAAGTAATAGAAATAAATCGCTGTTGCGGGCCGAGGCTGAACCGCGCCCGGCTTCGGCTACTGCCACACGTATCAGGTAGCCAGGGGCGGCTGGAAAATATAGCGAAATTAATACAGCCGGGCCAGCGAATCAGAATATCGATGGTTTGCCAGATTGAGTCCGTAGCGGATAATCTGATGACTTGGCCGCTGTTCGCCGGTGTTATTGTCGAAGGGGACGGCCGAATGTCCGGCACGAATGAAACAGTGGAAATAATCGCAACCGACGAACTGGTATTCCAAAACAATACGCCGATTGATGGAATACGCGTACGCAAAGGAGATGACGAAACGGTTTATGTCCGATCGGATGAGGCGGTGTTCAACAAGGACGGTAGAGCTAATCGCACAAAGGAAAAAGTAATGGTCAATGGCCTAAGCTATTGGACTTTCGAGCCTGACTCGGAAACGGCTTGCGAATGGACTGTCGCGGCGGCTGTTCGTTATATCGTAAGTGAGTATCTTGGCGGCGATTCGATTGGCGTGGAGGGGATTGCGTGCCCGGAAGAACAGGAGCAGATTGTACGCGATGTAGATGTATGGGGGTTGGGTCCGTTGACGGCAATCGAGCGATTGTGCGACAAAGCAGGTTTGCAATTCTGCGTTGAGTGTGTACCCGGTGAAGATGGAGAGATCGAACAGGTATTGCAGTTCTATCGGCAGGGACAAGGCCGGGAAATATATTTACATCATCAACGGGCAGGTGAAAAACTGGATATGACGCGGACGAACATCATCGGTTCGCGTATTAACGTCAAAAAAGCCGGAACAACAATACGGGCAATCGGACAGGGGGCGGTCAAACGGTTTGAGAGTACCTTTGAGATGGCGGAAGGATGGGATCAGTCCCTTGAAATCAATGACTACGAACTGTATTCGCCGACAACAAACGAGGAGTTCGCTAAATACCAGGATGTGTTTCGCAAATGGGTACTCAATGAAGCGGGCGATTACGAAGATGAGCCGTTCAATCAGGGCCAGGCATATAACCTGAGCGGTCTGTTCGGTACGGAAAATTACGCACAGAAACGACGGCGGTTCCGACCGGGATTAAGCCGCACGATGGCGGGTGAGCCGTTCGGACTACTGTCAGGGGCAATCGGATACTATCTGGAAATATCGTACAACGGGGGCAATACGTGGCAGCCGTACGGCGGGGCGTTTAATGTGCTCACTGAAGAATGCGGGATATATCTCAGCGGTAATCAGTTCGAGGCGGATGTGTGGGTGGCAATCTGTAAGGACAAACTGCGATTCAGAATTACCTGCGCACTCGATGCGGATGAGCCGTTAGAAGCAATAGTCTGCGATGGGCCGATAAATTGCGTAAGACCGGTGCGGACGGAAGTGTTCGATTTGGGTAATGAATATAAATATCAGCAGGTAAGTTCGAGTAGTATATTCGCTTCCGACGGGTTTGAGACAGGACCGGCCGATGTTGTCGATGACAGCGAAAGACTGCGAGGGTATCTGCGAGAACAACTTGCCCGTCTGCGGCGTGAGGAGTCGGCAGGCTCGGCGGAACTGGCGTTTGTTCGACCGGATGTTTGGCCTGGGAACGTAGTTAAAGAAATCAGCGGTCGAGACCTGAACCTTAAACAACTGACCGGGCCGGACGAATACGCGCCGCAGGTGCAGGAAGTCGATATCAAACTGGGCAATGAATGGACAACGACGATTCGTTTTTAGTGTAAGGGTGAAAGAATGGCAGGCAGAACCGAATTACAGGAAGAACTGGCGAAACTGAAACGCAGGCAAAGGGACAATGAAAGACCGGAACGGGCAGTAGTAACGGCAACAGGAACAGTACCGCCGGCCTGGGTAACCAAGGTATTAAGCCTGGACAGCTACAATGTCTATAACGTGCAGTTGGTGGATATAAGTTCGCCCGGTGTGTCTCCGTCGCCTGTAGCCGGAAGTCTGAAGGCGTATAATTTAGCCGAGTCGTTCACAGGTAACGGCAGCCTCTCGGCAGGTACTTATGCGGTAATGTGGCGGGTTGGCAAGAACTATGTGTTTAACGTGGGGCCGTAGGAGTGGAGAAATACGAAAGTGAAAAGGCAAACTCAACAGGAAGCGGACGGGACGTCCGCGGTACAGCAGGCATGGCGGTTTCGGCGGGAGATTACGTTAGGGACGCTGGTACAGTTGGGAGCGATCCTTATCGCACTGACGATCGGCTGGAGCAATCTTCAAAGTGAACTGGCACTGATCAGACATGACCTGAATCGACTGATTCAGACAAACGAACGGTCGCAACGGCAGATCGAAAACCTTGCCGAACAATCTCGCGAACAGGGATACCGGATCAAGACGCTTGAAGAAAAAACGTGAGAGAGTAGGGAATAGAAAGTTGGTGGTAGCCAATGTCGCACTTGAGAGGCATACCCGTATTTACAGAAAGGATTTGTACTATGAGAAGCAAAGGTATTTTGATGATCGGTTCGGTGGTTGCTTTGGCGGTGGTGTTTGCCGGTGGTTGTGATACGTTGCGGTTCGCACCGGGTGAGAAACAGAAACAGAACGCGTATCTGCACCATCGGACAGTACAAACAGCAGCAGTTACGGCACGGCATGAACAAACTTCCGAACCACTGCGGAAACTGACAACGCAAGCGGAAAAACAAAGCGAGGCGATAATGGCGTATTATGGATTGCCGCGAGTGATACCTGAAACAGAAAATGTTGAACAGATACTCAGCGAAAAAAATGATGCCATTACAAGTCATTCGCGGACAGAGGCGTTCTCACGGCCCAATCCGTGGGACGTGGCCGATCATTTACTGGAGATGGGGATAGCGATTGCGGGACTTGCAGGCGGAGTGGTGGGTGGCAGAATAATCGGCGGACTAAAAACAGCACAACAAAAAAGCCGGGCACTGCGGGAGATTGTACATGGCAATGAACTGTTCAAAAAGAATAACCCTATAATGACAGACGAATTCAAGCAGGCCCAGCAGAACCAGTCCTACAGCACTCGGCGGCTCGTGGCGGAATTGAAGTAGGCCCACGGCATGTGTCCCTATTTTTCGCGAGTTGGTACAAGGGTGTTCATAATCAATAAGGCGATATATGCGGAGATGGGTGTCAGGTAAGCGCTCAGTACCGCAGGGCAGTACAGACGCACAGCGATAGTAAGCAGTCCGGCTCCGACGGCGAAATATATCTGTACACGGACAGTCAGAGGACGGCTGGTCATATCAGCGGTCATAATGAAGGCGGTCAGGATAAGCCCGCCGGTGAAAAGGTGATAGTTGATATAGGTAAAACCGATTGATAAATTCTCGGCGAGCAGCGGAAAATAAATCAGACGGTCGGGCAGGCCCGGCTGCTCAACGATGATCGGAAAAAAGGCCGCCGCGGCATAGGCCGAAACAATAAACATCAACGGCAACTGCCAGTGCAGATAGCCACGGTAAATAAAATACAGACCGATCAGTATCAACAATACCCGGCAGGATTCACCCAGGCCGCCGCCTGCGGCCGACCATTGACACTGCTGAAGTGAAGGGAGCTTGTCATAGAGGTAAAGGCCCAACTGCGGGACGGAGCCGACGAATCGCAGATCACCCCAGTTACACAGTGCCTGCAAAGGTGTTGCCGCGGATAGGCCCGTGCCTGTTACCGCCGCGGCAATCTGTTCGTGGAATAAAAGCTGTACCACTAACCGCCCGACGAGTGCGGGATGCCAACGGTAACGGCCGAGTCCGCCGAAAAGCTGTTTGCCCATCAGAACAGCCACCCCCGATCCAGTCATAGCAATATACCACGGACATTCCGCCGGCAGCGTGAACGCCAACAGCACACCCATCATAATGGAGTGAGTGATATTGCCGGGCATATTTTTACGTTTGATTCTACCCGCAATAAGTTCAATCAGCAGCGCAGTCAGGGCGGCTGTCAAAATCAATTTGAGTGCGCCAGACCCGAACAGTATTACCGCTGCCAAAACCGGCAGTGTCAGCCCGGCCAGTTGAGTACGCATTATCCGCCGAGCCGATTCCGGAGAAGGCCGAAACGGTGGTATTGGCAAACTGTATTGTTCGGTACTATTACTCTTCACTTTTTACTTTCCACTTTCCGCCCTTTATTTTTCATCATCCGAATAGCATTCATAATCGGCAGATGTGAAGGGCAGATATAGGAACAGATTCCACACTCAACGCATTTATGCAAGCCATTCCGGGCGGCGAATTCGTATTTACCTTTTTCATATAATCGCAGCAGTCGGACCGGGTTGATCCCGGCCGGGCAGTCGTC
>DAOVXR010000022.1 GCA_030636065.1 Sedimentisphaerales bacterium
CTGATAGAATTTTTTAACAAAACCTTTTCTTGTTCGGGAGAAAAGCTTAATAAGGGAGAGTTCTTAGAAAAATTCCTGCCTGCCGTTTGTTTTACTCTCTGTGCTGCTTTTTTAAGTTCAACGTGTCTTGTTATCCAAGTAGTTTTAACCGTTGATGCAAAACAAGCCATCGGGGAAGCTTCAACTCCATAAGTTCGGAATTGATTTTTTTTTGCTTCAACTATCGTAGTTCCTGTTCCGCAAAATGGATCAAGGATTACCGACCCTGCCTTAAGCGAAAACCGCTCCAAATATTCTCTTACTAAGTGTGGCGGAAAAGAAAGAACAAACCGATACCAGTCATGAAATGGCTTATCGCTGTCATGAAGTTTATTGTTTCTTATATCTTTTGGGTTGTACTTGTCAACCAAAGTCATAGTGCAAAACTGTTAAAGATATCATTAGGATTTATTTGGACATCCGTCCGACAATTGTCGATAATATAAAATCTAATGAAATTGTCAAGGAATTCTATCTCCGGGCGAATTAGGTGTCCCGGCATCCAAGCAGTTAACTCGTATCAGGGCATTGACGACATCCTCTCCAACAGACTCCAACCCAAAACGCCTCAGCCGACCAAACAACACTAACCAGCAATACAATTTTCGTTTTCATAATACACCTCTGTCAAAAAACATTATTACTTACCACCGGATAATACCGGACAATTATTTATACTTTTATTTCGCGGCTTTAAACCAAAAAAGGCACCACCGCATAGCACCCACGTTAGGCCCACTAAAAGCCCGTTAGAGACACCACGCAGGCAGTGCCCATAACTGGGGCGCCGACCCTTACGCATTCTCTAACAAATTAAATTAGTGGTTTAACGTGAGATGCTCACTGGTAACAGTGAATTTTCTATTCAATTGTCCGGCCGAAAAATCAGCCGATATTCCTTAAAAATATTTAAAGAAAATAATCATCCCTTCTTGTCAGCATCTAAAAATTGCTGGATATTCCCGATTGAGTACAGGCCGAACTTTACCTCTTAACTTACTTTCTGCCGGTTGGTAAATTCCACCCCGACACAGCCTTACATCTCTATCATGCCTTTGCGACAAAAAACTTCACAGATGTATATTCTCATTGTAGTTATTTTGGGCCGCCTGTCAACAAAAAAAGACGTCCGATAAATTTTTTCCGGGTAATCACGCTGCCACCCATGGCTTTATCGCCAACCAAAAAAAGGTTCCTGAACCCCCCTTTAATTCTCCTCCTCAATGTTTTGCTTACAAAACACTGAAGTTTAACACTTTATGGCCTCCGGCAGTTATGCTATAATGCTTTTGCCGTCACAATTATGCCGGTTGCGGCAGTTTAGAAAATCGTGCAAGAACACCTCTCTGGAATACAGAAAGGTGCCACCCAAGAGGTTTTAATCACAAGCTGGAAGCTTGTGCTACATTTAGCTAAAATGTGTTACTGATGGAGATAACTTATGATTAAGGAAGGATTGTTATACACCAAAGAGCATGAATGGGTCAGTATTGACGGCGAAACAGCGGTCATTGGCGTTACGGACTACGCTCAGGAGCAACTCGGCGAGATTACTTTTATAGAGCCGCCCGCTGTGGGACAGCAAGTAAAGGCTAATGGCGAGATTGGCTCAATCGAAAGCTCCAAGTCCGCCAGTGATATATATTCACCGCTGGCCGGTGAGATAATCGAAGTTAATACGGAGCTGGAAACACAGCCGGAGCTTTTGAACACGGACTGTTATGAGGCGGGCTGGTACTGCAAGTTACGCGTTACCGGTGCGAACAATACGGAAGACCTGATGGACGCCCGTGAATACGATGAATATCTGAAAGGACTCTAAGGCATGCCCTTCATCGCTAATACCGAACAACAGCAAAACGAGATGCTGAGCCAAATCGGCCTGAGTATGGACGATCTTTTCGCGGACATTCCTTCTGAGCTAAGGTGCCGCAGTTTCGATCTGCCCCGTGGCGTCAGCGAGCAGGTGGTCCGGCAGCGACTGCTGGAGATGGCTCACAAGAACTCGACAGAGTTGACCTGTTTTTTGGGCGGAGGATTTTACGATCATTTTATCCCCGCGGCAATTGATTCGCTGGTCTCACGGAGCGAGTTTTATACCGCCTATACGCCCTATCAGCCGGAGCTTTCGCAGGGCACACTCCAGGCAATCTATGAATACCAGACAATGATCTGCCGACTGACCGGGATGGAAGTATCCAACGCTTCGCTTTACGATGGTGGAACCGCACTGTATGAAGCGATGACAATGGCGATTCGGATAACAGGCCGAAACAAAATCATTATCGACGATAGTGTCAATCCCATCTATCGGGTAATGATCGATTCTTATACGCGGAATTTGAACATTGAGTTGCGGCAGACTTGTAACGACGACGGCCTGGCCAATCGCGAAGAGATTCTGCAAAACATCGATGACGAGACAGCCGCGGTCATTCTTCAGAACCCGAATTTTTTCGGTTGCATGGACGACTTCAGCGATCTGGCGGCAGCGGCGCATGAGAAGGGCGCGCTTCTTATCTGCTCATGCTATCCGATTTCGCTCGGTATCTTAAAGACACCGAGTGAAATGGGAGTTGATATTGTTACCGGTGAGGGCCAAAGCCTTGGTTTGCCTCTGTCGTTCGGCGGGCCGTATCTCGGCTTTATGGCGACACGTAAAAAATACATTCGCAAAATGCCCGGCCGAATCGTGGGCCAAACCACCGACACAAAAAACCGACGCGGTTTTGTGTTGACCTTACAAGCCCGCGAGCAGCATATCCGCCGCGACAAAGCAACATCGAATATCTGCACGAACGAAAGCCTTTGCGCACTGCGGGCGCTGGTCTATCTTTCACTGCTTGGGCCAAAGGGTTTGCAGCAGGTGGCACAACGATGCGCCGATAAAGCCAGTTATGCTTATCAGAGGCTGACCGCTTTGCCTGCGGTGAAACCACGGTTTCATCAGAAATGGTTTTTCAATGAGTTCGTACTTGAACTGCCATGTGAAGCGGCAGACGTAATTGCCAGACTGATCGAAAAAGGATTCGCGGCCGGGTTCCCGCTGAGTCGATATTATAAGGGCATGGAAAATTCCATTTTGGTCGCTGTTACCGAAAAACGAACAAAACAGGAAATCGGAATGTTGGCGGAGTCGCTCGAAGCGGTGTTGTGAATACGTTTTTTTGCGGATTTTGATTATGCTCGAAAACGGTTGGTATTTTGCCGAATTACGGCCGAAACTGTCGAAAACCGTTAATTTTTCACGCACATTTTTTCGCCGCCTCTGATTTTTTAACCAAACCAATGGTTTTTGAGCAAAATTCGGATATTAATTGACAAAAGTTGAAATTCTGTTTTTTACGCGATTTATAACAATCTGATTTATAGCGACGCCGGTTATGATTATGGAATTTATGTTAAAGGCCAGGAGACAATGCCAAATATGTCCTCTACTATTAAAAACAATATTTTCTATACGACATCCGGGAGCATTATTCGTCGATCCTCTTTTTGTCAATCCAGCCGTAGGCAACTTTGCCCTCCAACCCACCTCCCCAGCCATGGACGCGGGAACAAACCTCGGCAGCCCGTATAATCTTGGCCTTAGCACAGCCTCAATTTGGCCAAACAATGTTTCCACTCTTGATCAGAACAATTACGGTACCGGCTGGGAAATTGGAGCTTATGTATTTACGAGCGTAGCGTGTTTGCCGATTGACCAGACCGGCTGGGAACTTGAGTATGTTGACAGCGAGGAACTGGTGGAAGATGGTGGCTGCCCCGCGGAATATTCGTTCGACGGCCTTACGAACACCTTCTGGAGTACGGATTGGGACATTAATGATATTCCTCCGCATGAGATACAGATCAATCTGGGCGGCTTCTATGACGTCTGCGGGTTCCGTTATCTGCCCCGGCAGGATGACGGGCAGGGTGATGAAAACGGAATGATAAAGGATTATAAATTCTATGTCAGCGGTGATTTTGATATGAGCGGGACAATTGATATGTTGGACTTTACATATTTCGCGGAAAATTGGCTACGGCAGACATGGTGAATCACGTAGAATGGGCTTCAGCCCATGCTGCCGCTTATGTTATAAATTACGATTAGTACAAATATTTGTGTGAACGCTTACAAATTTTTAACAGGAGATTTATAATGGATGATGGTTTATCGAGAAGAACATTTTTAGGCGTTTTGGGTACCACTGGGATCGGAGCCGGCCTTGGTTCGTCCGCGTTCGGTGCGGACAAGGGCGAGCATCTGCCGGGCAAGGCCGGCAAAGCTGCGATGACCTCTCGCGGCAGCGGCAGAAGCCCCGTCCGGTTAGCCGGCGGCAAGGTTATTCAGCCCCAGCGTGAGTTGCCCATATTCCGTGAAACCGATGTTCTTGTCGTCGGAGGCGGCCCGTCAGGTGTTGCAGCAGCCGTTGCAGCAAGAAGGACAGGTGCAAAGGTAACATTGGTCGAGCGATATGGTTGTTTCGGCGGACTATGGACCGGCGGCCTCGTACTCAAACTGCCCGGCGTCTGCTACGGTAAAAAACAGGTAACGATGGGCCTTTGTGAGGAAATCCTGCAAAGACTGGACAAAATGGACCATGCCGTCATCGATCGCAATCCGGGCGAGCAACCTACCACAGACGCCGAGGCGACCAAGTATGTCCTTTCCGAGATGATCCGCGAAGCCGGCGTCGATGTATATCTTCACAGTTGGGGCGTCGATGCCATTATGGACGGCAATGTCATCAAGGGAGCCGTGTTCGAAAGCAAGGCCGGCCGATTCGCCGTCTTAGCCAAAATGGTTATCGATGCCAGCGGCGACGGTGATATTTTCTCTATTGCCGGAGCGCCTTACGAACACCGAAAACACAGGGTTGGACTAGTCTGTCGAATAGGCAATGTGGATAAGATAGATCAGGAAAAAGCGAAGCAGGCCAAAAAACCGCCGCGTGGCATAGGCCTGCCAACACCGATACCAGACATAAACTGGGTCAACATGGGAGGCCCTGAATCCGATTGTGTCGATGTTGACGATTTGACAAGACTGGAGATGGACCACCGCCGACAGATATGGCGTCAAATGGACAAGCTTCGCAAGACGCCCGGTTACGAAAAGGTTTATCTCGTGGAGGTCGCCTCTCAATTGGGCGTTCGGGTATCGCGGGTACTTACCGGAATGAAGCAGGTTACTTTCAAAGGGGCAAAAGCCGGCAAAAAGTTTTCCGATGTGATTGGTGTGGGCGGCGAGTTGAACCCGGGCGATCCGTTCTTTGAAATACCTTTTGGTGCATTAGTGCCGCGGAAAGTCGAGAACATTTTGGCAGTCGGCAGATGCGCCTCGGCCGGTCCGGTTATTATGGAGCCGATGAGATGTATTCCATGTTCGCTTGTTACCGGTCATGCCGCCGGCGTCGCCTCCGCTTTAGCTGTTCAGGACGGCTGCCTGTGCCGTGACGTTGAGATACCCAAACTACAAAAACACCTCAAGGAACAAGGCGCATACCTCGGATAGTGGCTGATTTAGCAAAAAAACAGAATCGCCGGGTTCTTACGTTTGTCGTGCGATGCCTCGTACTGATTGTAGCGGCAGCGTTGGCCCTGCAAATTTTGCCGTGGAAGCGTCTTGCTGTAATTCTGCCGTCGCTGAGTCCCTTTGTCGCGATTTGTTCGGCATTGGCCCTGCGTACCCTGAGCGTAATAACCCTGTTGGCTCTGCCGCTGCTTATCATGGCACTATGGCGGGGCCGATGGTTTTGCCGAAATTTATGCCCGGTTGGTTTTCTTTCGGAAAATATCTGCCGTTTTCGCCGACCCGCCAACCCCAATTTTGCAAAGCTGCCTCTTATCGGCCAATGGGTGGTTCTTCTGACAGTTGGCGGAGCGATTTTGGGGTATCCCTTGTTTTTATTGCTCGACCCACTGGGGATATTCAACGGATTTTTCCAGGCCCTGCGCGGACCGTTCTCGATAACTTCGCTCATCTATTGCCTGCCTCTGCTGATGGTGCTGACAATCAACTTTGCCTGGGCCGGACTCTGGTGTTCGCGTTTGTGTCCGTTGGGTGCGATACAGGTTATGCTTTTCCGGCTGTTGGGACTGTTTCGGCATAACATATTGTATAAATGGGGACTGCCGGATAATAACAAAGTACTGACCGCACGGCGGGATATTTTAGCGTTGGGAACGGGTACTCTAACAGCGGTAGCAACGCGAAAACTGTTTTGCGGCAAGGCGTTGAAACCAATCCGTCCGCCCGGCGCGATCAATGAGAGTAATTTCACTGCGTTATGTATTCGCTGCGGTAACTGTACACGAGTATGTCCGGCCGGTATTATTAAGCCTGATCCGGGCCGAAATGGTATCGCGTCTTTTATGACGCCGACACTGCGGTTCGAGAACAATTACTGTCAGGAGGATTGCAATAGCTGCAATGAGGTATGTCCCAGCGGCGCTATCGCCGGGTTGTCTTTGGCACAGAAAAGAAAAACCACGGTCGGTTTGGCAAAGGTCGATATGTCGATTTGTCTGCTCAGTGAGGAGCGGGAGTGTACGCTATGCGTCAGGATTTGTCCCTACGAAGCTGTTAAGCTGGTGTTTTCGGAAGAGGATTACATAACGATTCCGGTGATTGACCCGGACAAATGCACCGGCTGCGGCGCCTGCGAGTGGGTCTGTCCGGTATCCCCGAAAAAAGCCATAATAATCGAGGCGGTTAAGTAGGGTGCGATGTATCGCGCCATTTGAACTGGCTACCTGTAAATATGATAAAATCTGCTGATAAAAAATGGTTTGTCGTTGCGTTTCTGATGATGCTGGTGATAGTCGCGATTTTCGCGGCGAATATGCGAACCAGGCTCTTCGATATAGACAGCGGCCGATTCCTGGTTATGGGCACGTTTGCGCGAATTCGGCTGGTCTGTAAAAGTGAACAGCATGGCCAGGAAGCCCTGAGCGCAGTTAGACAGACGATTGGCCATATAGATAAACTGATGAGTACCTATCGGGACGATTCCGAACTTTCGGAAGTGAACCGCGAGGCGGGGAAAAAACCGGTCCGAGTCTCACTCGAAACATACGACCTTTTGGAAACGGCTATAGAATACAGCCGAAAGACCGGCGGAGCTTTTGATATTACGCTAACGCCGCTACTTAAGGTATGGCAGGAGGCGGAAAAACAAAATCGACTGCCCACAACGGATGAACTGGCAAAGGCTGAAGAGCTGGTGGGTTTCGAGAAATTGCGACTTTCGGCTATGAAGGAACGAACAGTGTCTTTCGCCGAAGATGGGATGGAGCTGAACGTCAACGCCATTGCCAAGGGATACGCGGTAGATCAGGTACTAACAACACTGCATCGGCCGGGAGTAGTGGCGGCAATGGTGGACATAGGGGGAGAGATCGCCTGTTTTGGACAGCGTATATCGGGTGAAGATTGGCTGATAGGCATACAGGACCCGTTTGCCCTGTCGAATGATAATCCTTTTGTTGTGAAGCCGCGATGGAAGATACGTTTGCGAAATTGTGCTGTCGCGACCAGCGGCGATTATCGGCAATATGCGACCATTAAAGGGAAAAGATACAGCCATATTATCGACCCGCGGACAGGCAAGCCAATTCGGAAACTGCCCAGCGTAACCATCATTGCCGAGCGAAGCGTAGATGCCGATGCTTTGGCCACGGCCGTTTCGGTGCTGGGTCCGGAAGACGGAATGAAATTGATCGAGTCGCTACCCGACACAGAAGCCCTGCTGATCGGAGGAACCGGGGAAAAACCACAAATCTATCGCAGTACCGGATTCAGCAAATATGAAGTCGGCGATTGAATGTCGAATCTTTGCTAATCGTGTTCAAACCTGACCGAACACGACTTGTCATGCCTGCGAAGGCAGGCATCCACGGCTTTTCCATTATCGTGGCCCCTGCCCCCGCCTTCGCGGGAACATGCCTGCGCAGGGGCGGCAAGTGTCTATAAGTTTATAAAATACAACTACTTACACCCTTTTTGTTGCTAAAATCAGTCAGTTTGAGTAATCATGGTATTTTGAATGGTTGACTTTCCCGTAAGAATATTGTACAATTTGTACGATAGGTAATATTCGTACAAGTAGTAGTCGTACAATCTGATGTACATTTTGGAGATTTGATTATGGACGCCATCCCTATTAGTGAGGCACGCGAGCACTTGGCCGATATAGCTAACCGCATTGCCCTTCGTGGCGAAAGAGTGCTTATCGAGCGGCGGGGAAAAAATCTTTTTGCCCTGGTGCCGGTAGAGGACCTGGAGCTTCTGGAACATTTGGAAGACAAAATGGACCTGGATGTGGTTCGAGAAAGGCTCGATGAACCGAGTGAGTCCTGGGTTAAGGTAAAAAAGACATTAGGTTTGTAGGGCAGTATGGTTTATCGGATTGAAATCAAACGCTCAGCGCGAAAGGAAATGCAAACTCTGCCTCGTCGTGATCAGCGTCGGATCGCCGCCACAATTGAAGCTCTCGCAGAAGAGCCACGTCCGACCGGAGTTCGCAAAATAATCGGTGCCGACGATTTATACCGCTTGCGGATTGGTGACTACCGTATCGTTTATCAGATTTGTGATTGTAGGTTAATTGTGTTGATTATTCGGATCGCCCATCGCAAGGACGCATATCGGAATTTGTAGTTGGTTGTCATTCATAAATTTTTGCCGTTCGTTTGGCCATTTGTCCGACTTTTTTGCGGAGTTCTTTCGGCTCGAGTACTTCCACATTGTCGGCATAGCCAATAATCCACCAGCTTATCTCGCCCAGTCCATCCACATCCGCTTCGAAGGTGATTGAGCCGTCTTTATGTTTGGTCAGTTTTTGTGTACGGTGCCAGAGTACCTCAGCGACGTTCCCCGCTACCTTCGGCAGGAAGCGTAGTTTTATATGATATATTTTTCCTTCCGGTATCAGGCCCCACGCGTTACCGAGATATTTTTCTATATTGAATGGTCTTTCCAGCACAAATCGGCTCAGCATCATACCGGCGTCCTTGATTCGTGCCAGCTTAAATGTCCGCACTTCGTCGTGCAGCGACGAATGGCCCATTACATACCATGCCCGCCGATCAAAATGCAGATGATAAGGACTTAGTTCGATTTCGAGTTGTTTTTTTTCGTAAAAGGATTTATATGTTATCTCGACCTTATGCCGCTGCCGGATCGCTTTTTGCAGAACGGCAAAACTGTGATCCTGTCCCATATTTTGCACATGGGCCGCGCATCGCATCGAAGTATTTTTTAGTACCGCTCCACAGTGGTGTTGGATATGACCTGGTACCGCCCCGGCGATCTTGGCCCCGGCCTGATGGGTCGATTGCCTCAGCGGCACCTTACACGCCCCGCCGCTATGCTGCGTAGTCAAAAGCAGCGACAATGCTTCCATCATATTCAGATTCAAAGGCGGCAGAAGATAATGGGAGTTAATATGGTATCCGTTTTTTTTGTCATCGTAATAATAGGGAATCCCCACTTTGCGAAGCAAATCGAGATCACGAAATATCGTCCGCCGGCTCACCTCCAGTTTTTCCACAAGGTCCTCAGGACGGCAATGGTTACTCGATTGCAGCAGCGCAATCAGACGCAACACTCGTTGCAGACGCGACATTTTCATAACCACCTCCCAACCCCATTCGATTTTACCAGCCCCTTTATACTGGGGGCTTATAACCCTTTTTGGTTCCGGCTCTGCCGGGTTAATTTCTTCAGTTTGTTTAACTCATTTTCCATTAAGGGTTTTTTGTAAAGTTCATTCACAAGCCAAAGTCCGCTTTCTCGAATTTTAGCTTTTGGTGATTTCAAACCAAGCCAATTTTTGGAAGGAGAACAATCATCACAAAGAGAAACAGTAGAAATAGTTTTTGATTCAAGTGATAATCTTTCTTCCTTATTATCAACTTGAAAGGCAACAAAAGAGAATATGTTTTGGATATATTTTGTTACCTGTTTCTCAAATTTTGCCTGTTTCTCAAATTCTACCAAATGTCCATATTTTTCTTTAGCTTTCCGTGTGGTTAAGTCCCACTCCCATTGTTTCAGGAACGAATCTTGTATTTTACATAGTAATGCTCTACCAATATTTTTACGAAATATGCTTCTGTCTTTGTTTTCGTTTATAAAATGCTGCTTCAACCTTGACCTGAGTTGTTTATCTCCCGTGTGAGTGCCAATACGTACAATTCTATCAACACCATGGGCTTGTTCTCCCGCTTCAAATAGAATATAGATTCCGTTTAAAGGAAGCTCATTTTTATCAAAAGGAAATCGATATCGCTTAAGTTTATTGAATAAAAGATGTAATTCATTGCACATCTCAGTCATCATTTAAATGTCTTTTAAGGTATTGTAATTGTTTTCCTATTGGGAGTCCCTTTAAAGGTATCTCATACGAAACGAGTTCTGATATTAAATATTGGCGATATCTATCGCCAGCCAAGATAACGAAATGGTCCTTTTTTAAGTCGGTCTTACTTCTCAATTGTTTTATAACGCCATCAGCCCAGGATTTCCTATCTTTCGCAGACATATTATTAAGAGTAAGATTATAAGGTTCTATTTCATCATCAAGTCCAAGTAGTCCATATTTTGCTGAAAGAATAAATATTCTATCAGGTTTCAATTTTTTTGCAAATTGGAGGTTTAACTTGAATAGAGTACTGATATACAAATCTTGTGCTTTGGCCTTGTTATGTAATTTCTGACTCACACATGATATGAGAACTATCTTTTTCATTCTATTCCTCATTCTGGTTTCATAATTTGTCATTGATTTGTCAGTACCGCCAGTGCCTCTTTCAGTGTAAATTTATTTTCATAAAGCGCCCTGCCGACAATAATCCCTCCGATCGGCAGTTTTTTTAATGCGTGGATGTCGTCAAGGCTGCCCACCCCTCCCGATGCGATTATCGGTACTCGGCAGTTTTCAGCGAGTTTTCGTGTCTGTTCGACATTCGGCCCGGTGAGCATCCCGTCGCAGGCAATGTCGGTATAGACAATCGCCGCCAGCGGCCAATCGCTGACAGCCTCGGCCATATCCATTACAGTTGTTTCGGTTGTTTCCGTCCATCCACAAGTAGCGACCTTGCCGGCACGTCCGTCCAGTCCCAGTACGATTTTGCCCGGATATTCATGAACTAACTGTTCGAACCATTCCGGTTCTTCTATCGCCTTTGTCCCGACGATTACTCGTGTAATACCTGTCTCAAGCAGCGATTTGACAGACGTTTCTGCGCGAACGCCTCCGCCTATTTCGATATTGAGCGTGGTTTTCTCCCTGATTTTTTTCAGGGTATCGATATTATAATGTTTTCCATGCTTTGCCCCGTCCAGATCGACTACATGCAGCCATTTTGCCCCCTGCTGTTCGAAGGTCTGCGCCTGAGCTACAGGGTCATCGTTATAATTGATTTGTCGTTCGTAGTCGCCCTGCAAAAGACGCACACACTTACCATCACGCAAATCGATCGCCGGCAATATATCCATAATCTCAATCCACCTATTTACTCATACACTATTCGCCTTGAACGTAACTACTCCGCCGGGTTCGATCCATTTCGGCCCCCCGGACTTCTGGATAATATCGACCACTTCTTCCGGATCGTCGGTCAGTGTATAGAGTGCCATATCATCTTTGGAAATCGTGCCGTCTTTTATCATCGCATGTTCGATCCAGTCGAGCAGTCCTTTCCAGTACTCACGGCCCATCAGTACTACAGGAAATCGATCCATTTTTAGTGTTTGGATCAGCGTAAGTGATTCGAAAAACTCGTCCATTGTACCGAACCCACCCGGCAGGATAACGAATGCCTGGGCGTATTTCATAAACATCATTTTGCGGGCGAAGAAGTATCGGAAGCTCAGCGAAAGGTTTTGATATTCGTTTGGCGTCTGTTCCTGTGGAATCTCGATATTGAGTCCCACGCTTTTACCTTTGGCATCGAACGCTCCTTTGTTTGCCGCCTCCATAATTCCGCCGCCGCCGCCGGTAATGATTGCGAAACCGTTCTGTACCAGCTTGATTGCCGTCCGCTCGGCCAACTGATAATACTGGTTATCCGGTTGAGTGCGGGCCGAGCCGAAAATCGATACTGCCGGGCCAAGTTTGCTTAGCTCGTCGAACCCTTCCACGAACTCCGCCATTATCCGAAAAACCCGCC